>AWGX01000389.1 GCA_000495415.1 Smithella sp. ME-1
CCTGCCACATCTACCCTTACGCAGATGAACCATCATGGTCCTGGTGGCAATTGAAACATCCTCAGGAACATATTCCGTTACATAAAAGACTTCGTTCGTTTAATCCCATATATAGAATTTCCAACGTCGCGTTGTCCTTTCTACATAACGCTTTTAAATCCGGATGGTGTGGACATCATGAAGTTGCACTTCCGACACTTCTGCATCATAACGGTTTTACTATCCGGGAAATCAGCGGCAGAGGTAAATATACAGTTCCCGGCATGGAAAATAAATTTTACTCCTGTCCCGTTGTTAATGGTAAAGGCGAATTATCCGGGATGACCATGAGGTACAGACCAACGTTCTGGGTATATGGGCGTCAAAGAAATAAACTGTATCACCCTGTAAAACCACCCGCAAAAACATTACGAGAAAATATCAGTTATTATTTGTCCGTCTACAAACAACTGCTTAACAAACATTAATCTTAATACTCTGGACATATTCACGGAAAGATGTTTTGTCTATTTCAACATTTTTCAAAACTATCACACCAGACGCGATTTATTCATACCGGCATCATCAGATACATAATGAAAATTCCTATCTCTCTGACAGGATCAAACATGGTACCAATTTGATAAGTTAAGAGAAAAAAACATGCATAAAAAGAGCCGGGTTGCTTATTTAACCAAAGCATCGCCGGTTGTGTGATATATTTATAAATTTTCGTTGTAACAACAAGCCATCCAATTCCGATACCTATAAGAGCACCTGCAATGATATCCGTTGGATAATGAAGGCCGCAGTAAACTCGCGGGAAGCAAATTATCAGAAGAATATATATTGTTATAAGTATAGCGGTTATTCTTGATATAAAAAACATCCCCGTTGCCAGTGTAAAAAATAAAACGGCATGGTCGCTGGGAAATGAACTCCATGAGCCAAGGGCATTTGGATTGATTCCATATGGAGTAATGAAATTAATCATGCCATGCAGTGGCCTGAATCTGAAGGGCAGAATATAAGCTAGAAATCTAGCCAGGGATATCGCTACAAGACATGCGACTAATGTTAATACAAGACGCTCACGACAGAATTGATTACTATGTTTATCCTGTTTATTTTTTTGGACCTGTTCATCTTTTTTATCTTTTCCAACTTTTATCTCTTTTATTTCTCTTATTTCATTTTTATTCAGAAACCAGAACCACCAGAGCACCGTCATCAGAATTCCACCTTTTACAAAGTTGTTACTTATCAAGAGAGCCATGAAATAATCAAACGCCTCGGATACACGGGAAAAACTGTTAAGAAAATTAATTATTGAATCATCAAAGTAATTCACGGTAGTTCCTTTCTTGAAAAATCATTATTCACGTAATTAATTCATATTAAATTACTTATAAGATTTAGACCAGCAATCCTTCCACGCTGAAGGGGAAGAACCCTCCGATTTGCACATTGCAGCACACGTCTCATTCTCAGCGATGCAAAGCCTGCTATCGGCAGTATAATTATAACACCCTGAAATTCTGTCGTTACAACAATTTATGCAATTATTTATACGCTTCACTTTTGCTTCGGATGCTTCCTTTTCTTTTACAAGAACATTATCTTCTTCCTTAACAACTTTTCTATTCTCACCTGTGGTTTCCTCCGATGAAGAGTTAACATAAGACTCCTTTATTATACAATCTCTCATCCCCTCCTGAGGACTATCTGTGAATACAGAATTACCGTTACGATCTATACAAAAATATAATTCCCCGGCGTTAGCGGAAATTACCAAAGCAAAAAACACACATAATATAAAAATCTTTCTTTTCATTGTTTTCCTTCCTTAATTAAGTTGAGAAGATCAGAAATCTTTTTACAATAATTGCTTTTAATTTATCACAATTAACAGTCGAAATCCACCGCGGCATAAAATGCATTCCAAATTATATTTCAGCAACAATATTTACTTTTAACCTTGAAGGCCTGTCCTGTTAGTAGCAAATAGAAAAGTC
>AWGX01000390.1 GCA_000495415.1 Smithella sp. ME-1
CCTGCCATATTTGTAAATTCTGAATGGTCTTACGAACATTACCCATTTGGCCACCCATTTTAGTACCCTTGAAAACACGCGATGGATCAGCACTGGCACCAATGGAACCCGGCGCCCGGTGATGCATGGAACCATGCGTGGCCCTGCCACCGCCAAAGCCGTGTCTTTTAACAACTCCCTGAAATCCTTTTCCTTTGGATGTTCCGACAACATCGACAAAATCACCCGTCTGGAAAATATCCGCCGAAACTTCCTGACCCTCTTCATATGTCCCCGGTTCCGCCTGAAATTCTCTTAAACTACGAAAGAAACCTTTGTTAGCTTTATTAAAATGACCCTGCAATGGCTTGGTCACGTTTTTTTGTTTCATTCTGCCATAACCAAGCTGAATGGCGTCATATCCATCCTTATCTTTTGTTTTTATCTGCACAATAACAGACGGTTCCACCTCAATTGCCGTTACACCGACTGTTGATCCATCATCAGCAAAGACTTGAGTCATTCCTAATTTTTTTCCAATTATTCCCTTGCTCATCTAACTTTCCAATTTTTCAATAAATATTAATCCCATTATCTTCATTTTGAAGAATGGCAATGATTCGATACCATCTTCCCGCACTGGAAAAAGCCCCTACGCTTTTATTTCTACATCAACTCCGGCTGAGAGATCCAGTTTCATCAAAGCGTCAACAGTGGCCTGGGTAGGTCCGACTATATCTATTAATCTTTTATGAGTTCTGATTTCAAACTGTTCGCGAGATTTTTTGTCCACATGAGGGGAACGATTTACGCAATACTTATTGATTTCGGTAGGAATAGGGATGGGACCGGCGACACGCGCACCGGTCCTTTTTGCCGTTTCCACTATTTCTTCTACAGAACGATCTAAAAGTTTATAATCGTAAGCTTTGAGACGAATTCTAATTTTTTGCTCTTTCATTTATCGGATAACCTATTCCATTTTCTATTCAATAACTTTGCTCACGACTCCAGCGCCTACAGTTCTTCCACCCTCGCGAATAGCGAATCTTAACTGTTCTTCCATTGCAATAGGCGTAATTAAATCAATGGTCATCTTAACATTATCACCGGGCATAACCATTTCTACGCCTTCAGGAAGATTTGCCACACCTGTCACGTCTGTTGTACGGAAATAAAACTGTGGTCTATAACCTGTAAAAAATGGTGTATGACGACCACCTTCTTCCTTGGTCAAAACATAAACTGCAGCTTCAAACTTTGTATGAGGAGTAATAGAAGCGGGTTTAGCCACAACCTGTCCTCTTTCCACTTCCTCACGTTTAATACCACGAATTAACAAACCGACATCATCGCCTGCACGGCCTTCATCAAGAGTTTTACGGAACATTTCCACTCCCGTGACAACCGTTTTAATCGTCGGCCTGATTCCTATAATTTCAACTTCCTCACCAACCTTTACTATACCTCTGTCAATTCTCCCTGTAACAACCGTTCCGCGACCGGAAATGGTAAAAACGTCACCGACCGGCATCAGGAAAGGTTTGTCGGTATCTCGTTTTGGCTCGGGTATATAATTATCCACGGCTTCCATAAGTTCCCAAATGGATTTGACATCAGGGGAATTGGAATCATCGGATTCCAGCGCTTTGAGCGCAGAACCGCGAATGATTGGAATGTCGTCGCCGGGAAATTCATATGCTGTAAGGAGTTCTCTAAGTTCAAGTTCAACGAGATCCAAAAGTTCAGGATCGTCAACCAGATCAACTTTATTAAGATAAACGACAATATAAGGAACCTGTACCTGACGGGCAAGGAGGATGTGCTCGCGTGTCTGCGGCATAGGACCATCGGAAGCGGCAACAACAAGAATTGTTCCGTCCATATGGGCTGCACCGGAAATCATGTTTTTAATATAGTCGGCGTGGCCGGGGCAATCAACATGGGCATAATGCCTCTTGTCTGTTTCATATTCCACGTGGGAAATATTTATCGTAACGCCGCGTTCTTTTTCTTCAGGCGCATTATCAATAGAATCGAAAGGTCTGAATTCCGCAAGACCCTTCTTAGCCAGATGCTTGGTAATTGCGGCCGTCAATGTCGTCTTGCCATGATCGACGTGACCGATTGTTCCGATATTTAAATGCGGCTTAGTCCTTTCAAATTTTTTCTTTGCCATTTCCTATTTCCTCCTTAACTTTGAATGGTCGGTTTCCTTACCGAATAATTTACTTATTAAAATTTATAATGGGCAAAAGCTTTATTGGCCTCCGCCATTTTGTGCACAGCTTCTTTTTTCTTAATCGCTCCGCCCCGGTTATTGGCCGCATCTATCAACTCAGCGGCCAGTTTTTCACGCATGGTTTTTTCCGTGCGTTCCTGGGCGTTGGATATCAACCAGCGAATCGCCAGTGCAGTACGTCTGGCCGGCACAACTTCTGTCGGCACCTGATAAGTTGACCCGCCGACACGTCGTGATTTAACTTCGATCACCGGTTTTACATTATTGAGAGCCTTTTCGAAAAGCTCGACGGGTTGCTCTTTCAATCTCTTTTCGATTATGTCGAACGACCCGTAAAGAATACTTTCCGCAACGCTTTTCTTGCCTCTTTTCAATAAAGAATTAACAAATTTTGCTACCAGTTTATTATTAAACTTGGGATCGGGCAAAATGTCTCTTTTTTCAATTTCCCGTCTTCTCGGCATTTAATTATCTCCGTCTAACTTGGCTTTTTCGCGCCGTACTTTGATCTACCCTGTTTGCGATCCTGCACCCCCACGGTATCAAGAGTGCCTCTGATTACATGATATCTCACACCCGGTAAATCCTTAACCCTGCCTCCGCGCACCAAAACAACAGAATGCTCCTGAAGATTGTGCCCGATACCCGGAATGTAAGAAGTAACTTCATATCCACTGGTAAGACGAACTCTGGCTACTTTTCTTAAAGCTGAATTCGGCTTTTTAGGTGTTGTAGTATATACTCTGACACAAACGCCGCGCCGTTGAGGTGAGCCTGCAAGCGCCGGTGTATTTGTTTTCTTTTGTACCTTGATTCGGCCTTTGCGAATCAATTGACTTATCGTCGGCATTTTCCTCCTAAACTAAATCTCCTCATTACATTTTGCCAATAGCAGCAAATCAGCGGTGTCTATCAATTAAGATTATAGATGTCAAGCCTTTTCTGAATTTTATTGAATTTATTCTACCACCGCTTCAGGATTATCATTTATAACCTTAATACCCAACTTCCGGTACATCACCAAACCAGTGCCTGCCGTGATTAACCTGCCCATAATAACATTTTCTTTAAGCCCTCTTAAGTAATCGACTTTACCTGAAAGTGAGGCTTCCGTGAGCACTTTGGTAGTCTCCTGGAATGAGGCAGCAGAAATAAAACTCTGAGTACTGAGCGATGCTTTAGTAATACCGAGCAGCATCGGCTCTCCTATGGCAGGACGACCACCTTGAGCGACAACTCTTTCGTTTTCCTTCTGGAAACGGTAACGTTCAACTTTTTCATCTGCAATAAATGCTGTATCACCTGGCTCGGTTACCTTAACTCTGCGCAACATTTGACGGACAATAACTTCCATATGTTTATCGTTAATTTTAACACCCTGTAGGCGGTAAACTTCCTGCACTTCATCAACCAAATATCTTGCCAGTTCTTTTTCTCCCTTGATTGCCAAGAGGTCATGGGGATTGTTCACACCGGACATCAAAGCGTCTCCCGGCACAACGTGTTCGCCTTCCTGAACACTTATATGCTTGCCCTTGGGTATAAGGTACTCTTTTTCCTCTCCGATTTCTGGTGTAACAATTATTTTACGTTTGCCTTTGGCGTCTTTGCCATAAGAAACAACACCTTTGATTTCACTGATAACGGCAAAATCCTTAGGCTTGCGAGCTTCAAACAGTTCGGCTACACGAGGCAAACCACCTGTGATATCCTTAGTTTTTGTTGTTTCACGCGGGATCTTCGCTATAATATCCCCCGCACGAACTTGATCACCTTCAGAAACAACCAGATTAACTCCTACAGCCAGGAGATAACGGGCCTCAGAATTCG
>AWGX01000391.1 GCA_000495415.1 Smithella sp. ME-1
TCCTTGCCGCCTCGTTATCCTTTGGAATCAAAAGGGTATATGTATTTGAGCTTGACTATTAATTGCCGGCAATTTATTATTTTCACATATTTAAACTAGTAATCAGTATATTATCAGGGGGCGGATCAATATGGGAACAGATAACGTAATATTTTTGGAAGTTATCGAATGGTTTGATGACTCAGGCAAAGAAATTGTGCATAGAATTCCCCAGAAGGGTTCCGGTGAAATAAAATTCGGCGCCCAGCTGACGGTCAGAGAAAGCCAGTGCGCGGTTTTTTTCTACAACGGCAAGGCTTATGATGCCTTTGGCCCGGGACGTCATACTCTTAAAACAGCCAACATTCCACTTTTGACCAAGGTAATTGCCATTCCCTGGGGCATGACCAGTCCTCTGCGCGCGGAAGTATATTTTGTTAACATGAAAGTTTTTACCGATTTAAAATGGGGCACGCGTGATCCTGTTGCTTTTCGCGACAGGGAACTGGGACTGATCCGCCTGCGTGCTTTCGGTGTTTTTAATATCCGCGTTCTTCAACCGCTTCTGCTGATTAATTCTCTAGTGGGAACACAGGGTATTTTCAGCACTGAAGAGATAGAAGAATATCTGAATCGCGTAATCGTTTCGCGTTTCAACGATTATATGGGAGAGAAAGTAGACACGATTTTCAACCTGCCGGGCAAGTACAATGATTTTTCCGAAGGATTAAAAAAGACTCTTCAGAACGACTTAAGCAAGTTCGGACTGGCACTGACCGATCTTTATATAAATTCCATTACTCCCCCGCCGGAAGTACAGAAAGCAATCGACGATAAAAGCCGGCTGGGTGTTTTCGACGACCTTAACAAGCTTTTAAAAATGAAAGCAGCAATGGCCGTGGAAACGGCAGCGCAAACTCAATCTGAAGCCGGTGCGGGGCTGGGCATGGGAATGGGCTTTATGATGCCGGGAATGCTTCTGGAAGCTTTCAAGGGATCCTCTGCTGCATTGGTATCTCCCGAAGTCTACGCCTGCCCGGATTGCAAACAAACAGTGCCCAAGGAAGCCCGGTTTTGTCCTGCCTGCGGGCATCAAATTTTAGTTATTAATAAGTGCGCGCATTGCGGTAGAAATTTACCGGTAAACGCCAATTTCTGTGTTAATTGCGGTAAAGCGGTAATAGTCAAGCCTTCTGTGAAAAAATGCTCCAAATGCGATTTTGAAAATTTACCGGAATCAATTTATTGTAATAAGTGTGGTGAACGGCTCTAACTTTCAGATTGAACAGCAATGTCCCCAATGCGGTGCTCCGATAATTCTCGACGAAGCAGATCGCATTCTTTCGTGCAAATTCTGCCGTACACGTGTTTACCTTGCTTCGGAAGATGTTTTTCGTTTTTATATTCCTCCCGCGAAAGGCATTTCTGAACCAATTTATTTCATTCCTTACTGGCGCATCAAAGGTCTTTCTTACAGCCTTGTAGAAAGGAGTATGAATAACGTAGTAAACAAAGAAAATCATGGCATATCCTTCTCTTATAGTATTTCCTCTACAATCAAAACATTTGATATTGTAAATAAATATTTTGACATCAACTTTCTATCGCTGGATTATAAGTTGCTCCCTCATTCATTAGGCTTGCGGCCTCAATCAATGAAATTAAAATTTGTCGGAAGCAGTGAAAAAGAAAGCAAATTTATCAAATTTTCTTCAACGGCACGAAAAACTTTTCTAACCAATTATCAGAGGAATACCGGCAGTGTTCACAAGACAATATTTATCGGCGAAACCGCCAGTGTCATTTATTCTCCTGTTTACTGCGCCAATAACCTGGTCTATGATGCTATTTTGAAAAAACCGCTTGATCTCCAAAAAAGAGATGCGGAAGCCGAGCAAACCCTTATTTCCGCTCCGGATGAAAAATGGCGTGTTGAATTTTTACCCCTCCTTTGTCCGAATTGTGGAGCAGATATTCCCGGAGAAAAAGATGCCTTAATAGTTTTTTGCAATAATTGTAATTCCGCATGGAATCCATCGAATAAAAATTTCGCGGAAGTTAAATTCTTTACCTGTCCGGATAGTGAACAGAACATTACTTACCTTCCCTTCTGGCAGCTAAAGGTAAAGGTGACCGGTTTCCAGCTGGAAACATATGCTGACCTGATTAAAATGGCTAATTTACCCAGAGCCGATTCGAAGAAATGGATAGAAACACCTTTCAATTTTTACGCACCGGCATTTAAACTTAATCCTGCCTTATTTTTGCGCTGGTGCAGACAATTAACCGCAACACCGCCGCCGGATAATTTAATCCGCGAACTGCCGTTAAGTAGGATTCATCAGGTAACACTTTCCGTAAATGAAGCACTGGAGAGTTCCCTTCTTACTATGGTAAGCCTGATAAGCAATAAAAGTTACATTGCGGAAATGATATCTTCAAGCAATTTCACGCTGGAAGATTCCTCTCTGGTTCTTCATCCTTTCAAAATGAAAGCCGGAGAATTGATTCACACAAAGCTCGGGTTTCCCATGGACATAAATGCGTTGAACATGGGAGCGCATATATAGGCATCAAGTCAGCAAGAGCTGCTATCAAATTATCTGTCAAACAATCTGTCAAATTATCTTGACATACAAGAAAGTCATTAATATACTTTCGCGCCAAACTCTGATCTTGTATCTGAGTGGTCGATGCTGCTGAAATTTTGCTGAAGACTCATTAAACGGAGAATATGCAATCATGAAAGCTGCCGAATTAAACACCTTACAACAATTACTGAACGATCGTGGCTGGCGCCTGCGCTTCAACGAGGAACTGGAGCGCGAGTTTCAGCAGGATTATTCTCACCGTTATTACGTGCATATGCAAGTGGCGGGAATCATGGGAGTGATTGCCTTCATGGCCTGTGGCATATTAGACTTAATCTGGATGCCCGAAAAAGCTGGCAGGACATGGTTCATACGAATGGTGGCGGGAGTGCCCATGTGGGGTCCTTTGCTACTTAGCTTCTGGGGAAAGTTCAGGCAGAAAATCGGAGAACATTACATGCAACTGATTACCAGCATCTTTTCCATAAGTGCTGTTGGTGGGCTGGTCGCAATCTCCCTTAATTCGCTCGAACCATACAATTACTACTACTATAATGCTGTCACCGTAGCACTGGTGATAATTTTTGTACTCTCCCGCATACAGTTTAAATGGGGAGTTATTTCCGCAATAATCATGTTACTCTCTCTCAATGTAGGACTGATCGCCTTTGGTCCAACGACCAATAAACTGGCCATCGTAATCATAACCAATTATGTATTTGTTGGTTCAGCCAGCAGTGCCCTGATAGGCACTTTCCTGATAGAACGCAGTTTGCGGCAAAATTATCTGCAATCACGCATGCTT
>AWGX01000392.1 GCA_000495415.1 Smithella sp. ME-1
CAACGGTTTTCTTTTTTATAGCAAGCGAAAAAATCAGCCGGAGCGAAGTGATCGGCTGTATTTGCATTGTTAGAAGTTACACACACCTTTGCCTCCATCATGCAGTGAAGCGCGCTTGAAATTTTCTATATTGTTTTGTTTTTCTTGGGTAAGGGTTTCGTAATATTGTTTATATAGGCCAGCATGCTTACTCTCGAAAGTTATTAGGTTATTCCTTAAATAATTCGGTGCATCTGCGTCCAGACAAGCCTCACTAGCGAGTTTTATATATATTTCACCGACCACATCTGGATACTCATCAGCAAGTTTATCGAGAAGATTTATATAAATGAATCCGTCATATAATTGATCAAATCTTTTCGGGTGAAATATTTCTATAAATGACTTGAATGACCTTGGAAAGCTGTTCAAATATAGCTTTTTGAGTTCACTTGAATTTGGGTTATCGAATATAGCTAGCGCTTGTTTATGAATTAATTTCGCTAAAGGCGACAATCCTGCTTCAGATGTTTCTTGCACTATTTGATGGTAGCTCTTGCTAACTTCCTTACCATTCTCAAACATGGATATACGACCGTCATAAGGGTTGGCGAAGGCCGATACCGCAAACATTAAAAGTATTAAGGTAGTAAAGAGTTTCATGTCATTATCGCTTCTAACTTTCAAGCTCACTGGATTTCACGGAGCGCAGCGGAGTGAAATGCCAGTGCAGCGCCTTGTTCGGCGACGTTTTTTACCTCTGCCCGTTCATTCAGCTTTTGCAAAAGTGTACGTCTTCCTTCCTTTTCGGACCAATTTGAATATGCCAGCGTCAGTCACCCTTTTGAGAACCTGCTCTTCTTTCATATGGTGGTCACTGAAAGATAATGTCCCGTCAGCTTTCAGTACTCTGTGGATCTCTCGCAGGACTTCGTCGGGGCGATCAAGATCATGAAAAACATCGTACAGTAGGACCGTGTCCACACTTTTGTCCTGGATTCCGGTCCGGCAATCAGACTCGATTGTCTCGAGGTTCTTATACCTTTTGCGATTCGCCATCTTCTTGACCTCATGGATGGCGAGTGGATGTAAGTCGAGGGCATAAATCATGCCGGATGGCCCCACCAAGTCTACAAGTGGTGCAATATAACCCCCTGGGCCGCAGCCGAAGTCAAGTACGACGAATTCAGGTTCTATTCCGGCTTCCTTTATAACCTCCGAACGAGGTCGAAGCAGATCCCGCACCTTGAACAAGAGACTCATGAGCTTAAATCCCAAGCTAGGCATTGGCTTTTTCAAGATATCTCTCTCCTTCATATTCTTTCCGCCAAACGGAGCCGCGGCTGAGCCGGCCCGTGTAACGGGATCTGTTCTAGTCGCTTGTTCTTCCCTCCAATCTATCTGATCTTGCGGATGCTATTGTTTTCCCTGTCAGCAATATAAAGGCTCACACCATCGGTAGTAATGCCTTCTGGAGTGTTAAACCTAGCCTCACTACCCATACCGTCAGCAAAACCAGCATTACCAGCACTTCCGGATATAGTGGTTACAACACCAGTCGCGATAACCATTTGCCTGATGGTATTTCCAAAGTCGCAAATATATAGATTGGTACCGTCAGAAGTTATGCCGCGTGGAGTTGAAAACAGTGCTGCTGTTCCCGTGCCATCTGTAGAACCTGATTTACCTCTTGTCCCAGCGATGGTCGTCACAACGCCGGTTGCAATGACCACTTTGCGTATAAGGTGATTACCGTCGTCAGTAATATAAAGGTTTGTTCCATCGGTCGTGATGCCTGATGGTGCCCAAAAACTTGCTGCCGCGCCTGTTCCATCGTCCCATCCCAAAACACCTGAACCGGCCAGCGTGGTTACAACGCCAGTTGCAATAACAATTTCCCGGATTCTCGCGTTATATAAATCAGTCACATAGAGGTTTATGCCATCGGTAGTAATACCACCGGGCCGGTTAAACGTCGCCGCTGTTCCTGTGCCATCGGTAGAGCCCTCAATTCCCGGACTGCCGGCCAGCGTGGTTACGACTCCCGTTGAAATTACCACCTTGCGTATAGTGCTGCTGTCTTGATCAGTAATGTACAGATTCTTACCGTCAGTAGTGATACCGTGCGGAAAATCGAAACTTGCCAATGTTCCAGTACCATCCAAGGCGCCCATACTTCCATTACCGGCCAATGTCGTCACTGCGCCTGTTGATATATCAATCATGCGGATTGCATTATTCCATGTATCAGCAACAAATAGACGCGTACCGTCAGTTGTTATGCCCAATGGGCGGTTAAAACGTGCCTCCGCACCGCGCCCGTCTGTGAAACCTTCGGACGGGTTCCCGGCAAATGTTGTAACCGCAGTTGAGGTAATCACTACCTTGCGAATGCTCCCATTTCCGGTATCAGCGATATAGAGATTTGTCCCATCAGTTGTAATTCCGGCAGGACCATCAAATTTCGCAGCAGTACCAAATCCATCCACCTTGCCCCAATTTCCTGCACTTCCACACAAAGTTGTCACAACGGCTGTTGCCGTGTCGATCTTGCGAATTGTCTGATTGCTCTGATCAGCAACATAGAGGATTGTACCGTTTAGTGCAATTCCTTTTGGACGATAAAACCTTGCTGCTTCCCCCGTGCCATCCTCATGACCGGTGTTGCCCGCGCTACCCGCTATAGTAGTCACAGTGCCTGTTGCAATTACCACCTTTCTTATCGTGCTGTTGCCCGTGTCAGTCACGAAAAGATTGACGCCATCCGTAATAATTCCATCAGGGCTTCGGAACCTTGCTGCTTCCCCCGTGCCGTCGTCGGAACCGGAGTTACCCGCGCTACCTGCGATAGTGGTCACGGCACCGGTAGCAATGACCACCTTTCTTATTGTGCTGTTTACAAAGTCAGTGACATAAAGATTTGTACCATCCGTAGCAATGCCTGTTGGCCCATCAAACCTAGCCGCACTGCCCACGCCATCGACGGAACCAAACTTTCCCGGACTTCCGCATAGAGTCGTTACCATACCTGTCGCAATTTCTATCTTGCGAATTGTATCGTTATTTGAGTCGGATACAAATAGGTTCGTCCCGTCAGATGTAATACCTAAAGGGTAATTGAATCTAGCAACAGGTCCGATACCGTCTGTTGAACCTGTCATCCCCGCGGCTCCAGCCAAAGTAGTCACGGCGAGTGTGGCAATGACGATCTTGCGTATCGTATGATTCCCGGAATCGGCTACATAAAGGTTTATTCCGTCGGTTGTGACGGCATATGGCCAATTGAAGACCGCTTCCAAACCTGTACCGTCAAAACCCGGTATCGGCCCGGATAAGGTTGAAACCATCTGCGATAGCGATAGGGGGGCATCTTGGACAGAGCCACCCATGACTACAGGAACAGACGAATTATTATCAGTTCCCAAAGAAGAACTTGAACCCCCGCTACATGCGGCAAGCAAGAAAAATAGCGTAACCCACATAATTGATAGTCGAAAATTCATCACTTCTCCTTCTTTATGTATTAAAAGTCACAGCGTGCAGCAATACCTGATCCCCTCACTAACTTTTAAAATATGTAAAATTTGAATCTGAAAAATTTAAGATGAGACGTGCCAATAAAAGCATAAATATTAATAATATGTCAATGGTTTTAATATGCGATTCGAAAAAAAGATTTCTTATTAGATTTGATGTCTGGATACCGGCTGTTTACTCCGG
>AWGX01000393.1 GCA_000495415.1 Smithella sp. ME-1
TAATTCCACCCCCTGCCCCCGCCACCGGGGGACATTACTCATTACGTATAATCAATACATGCGATTACGACACAGTCTCTCCGCTGGAATGACAGAATTTCCCTTAATACTGCTAATAACCATATAAAAACAATACTTTATCAATACTGCACACACAAGCAGCACTTGCCGTGCCTATATGCTTGCTATTATTATTGCTATTTATTTTGCTTTTTCTCTTGACATAAATAAAAGCAATGTATATGCTATAGGCGGATCATCAAGGGAGGTCATACAGAATAATGATTCCCACTACAGGATAGATCCACAAAGGAGGGCACCATGAAGAAAATAAATACTCTGATGATTCAGCCGAAAACTCCACAAACGTTCTGGAGCCATGACATCTCTCTTAAAGCAGCCGGATTCAAGGCGGTGATGCCGCCCCTGGGGCTGATGACCGTAGCGGCCATGCTTCCGGAAAATTATGATGTCACCTTAATCGACATGAATGTAAGAGATCTCGAAATACGCGACATTGAGAAAAGTGATATGGTTTTTCTCACGGGCATGTGGATACACCGGGAGTCGTTTTTAAAGATCGTCAACATGTGCCATGAACTTGGAAAAACCATTGTTGCCGGAGGACCCCTTGTTCAATCGGCCTACGGCATGCCGGGCGATTATCTGGAAGCTGATAAGATCGATCATCTTATCCTTTATGAGGCCGAAAATAATCTTTCCGAGTTTCTGTGTGACTACGAACTGGGCATAGCTAAAAAAGTATACGACAACAAGGAAAAACCCGCCCTGGAACTGACCCCGTCGCCGCGCTTTGACATTATAAATCCGTACGACTACGCCTGCATGGCCCTTCAGTTCTCCCGCGGGTGCCCGTTCAACTGCGAATTCTGCGATATAGTCCAGATGTTCGGCCGCGTTCCGCGCACCAAGTCTCCCGCGCAATTCATGCGCGAAGTTGAAGACCTGTTCGATACCGGCTATCGCGGACGCCTGTTTATCGTGGACGACAATTTCATCGCCAACAGAAAGGACGTTAAAGAAATGCTCAAACTCCTGGCAGACTGGCAGGAAGAGCACGACTATCCGTATCTGCTGTTTACCGAAGCGAGTATCGATCTGGCCAAGGATGACGAGCTGCTGAATTTAATGAAGAGATCGGGATTCACATCCGTATTTGTAGGCATCGAGTCGCCGGACAGCACGACGCTAGGCGCCATCAATAAGAACCAGAACGCGACCTGCGACATGGATAAAGCTGTCGAGAAAATACAGCGCGCAGGCATCGAGGTAATGGGCGGTTTTATTCTGGGCTTCGATACCGATACCGACGACGTGTTTGATCGCCATCTGGATTTTATAAAGCGCAATGGCATCCCCCAGAGCATGGTGGGACTGCTCGCTGCCATGCCGAACACCGACCTGTTCAAACGGCTGGAAAGGGCAGGCCGGATCATCGAAAACGACAACCCGCACAGTGGGGATAACGTCGATACCGTGCTCAACTTCGTACCCGTTATGCCGGCAGAAAAACTGTTTGCAGGCTACAAGCGGGTCATTGCTGAAACCTATGCGCCAAAAAACTATTTCGCCCGCGCATTAAAGGTCATCAGCAGATTACCGGATTTGAAAATGACGGATCTTTACATGGCGGAGCCGTGGAAAGTCAAATTGGCGGATTCAAAATTGACCAATCATCCACACAAGAGGAAGTTGATGGTTGAATTTGTAAAGCTTCTCTTTTCTCCGTTCGGCGCTCAAGCTTTATGGTTTATCATCAAGGCGTCGAGATACGGATTGCTCGCTCTGCCCACTGCGATAGAACTGGCTTTCCGGGGACGCCATTATGTAAGTGTCGCCGGGAGAATCGCGAAAACGAAACCCCAGCTTGCAGTATGCGAGAAACAACGCGAACCCGCGCCGTTACTCCTGAAGCCACTACCCAGTTTGGCTAAATAGGAAATAAACAATAGAACTAATGGGGACGCTTGTCCCCATTATCTACACGCCTGATTATGATTAAAATCTCAGTAAAAAAATGTTGTGTAAATCATAACTTTAACTTGCTATTTACACATCATTCGAGTATCATATCGCCATGATTATCAGAGATATATCGGAAGAATTAATGCGGTCTGCGTCGGAGTATCCTGTCGTAACCATTTTGGGCCCTCGTCAATCCGGCAAAACGACGCTGGCCCAAATGACGTTCCCGGATAAACCTTACTTTTCCATGGAAGACCCGGATATCCGGACTGCGGCCAAAGCCGATCCCCGAGGATTCTTAAGCGGGCTGGAAAGAGGCGGCATCCTGGATGAGATACAACGCCTGCCGGAGCTACTCTCCTACCTTCAGGGAATCGTTGATAAAAATAAAAAGCGTGGACGATTTATCCTAACCGGCAGCCATCAGCCGCAACTGCACGAAGCAATAAGCCAGACACTGGCAGGTCGCACTGCCATGCTGACGCTTTGGCCTTTCTCCAATCATGAACTAAGCCATTATAAGGCTACGCGGAGGAACGTTTATAGCACAATTGTCCGGGGATGTTTTCCGCGGCTTCATGAAGAAAAGATTGAATCGCGCAGGTTCTATAACAGCTATCTGCAAACCTACGTCGAAAGAGACGTGCGCGCTTTGATTCAGTTGCGCGACCTGTCACAATTTCAGAAATTTCTCACATTGCTTGCAGGTCGAGCGGGACAGATCGTCAATTTGGCTTCTCTTTCGAATGATGTGGGTGTATCGGCCACAACTATCCGAGACTGGATTTCCGTACTGAAAGCTTCTTATATTGTATTCGAACTGTCGCCCTTCTTTGAAAACATTCAAAAGCGAGTCATCAAGTCACCCAAAATATATTTTACGGACGCGGGCCTCGCTGCCTTCCTTTTGGGCATCACTACAGAGGAACAAGCAAGCCGCGATCCCCTGCGTGGCAATCTGTATGAAAACTTCATTATTGCAGACATCATGAAAAGCGCGCTCAACAAAGGAATCAGGCCGGAAATATTTTTTTTCCGCGACTCCCACGGCAATGAAGTAGATTTGCTCATCAGAGAAAAGAGCACATTAACGCCCGTCGAGATAAAATCTTCGTCAACTTTTTCCACTGATTTTATAAAAGGAATAGAGCGTTTTCAGACACTGAAAATTAAACGTCTTGCTCCCGGCATTGTCCTTTATAACGGTGAGCAGGTATTTAATGTCCGGGATATTCGTATTTTCAATCCTTTACAAATTGAAGATATTTGGAAGAGCCTGACCTCCCCTCCAAAGCAGAAAAAATAATGAGACTCGCTGAGAACGAGTGCAACGAAGTTCGAA
>AWGX01000394.1 GCA_000495415.1 Smithella sp. ME-1
AGTCGAATTAATGACACTCGCTGATAGTGAACCAAGCTGAACTATAGTGAAGTGTAAGGTGAACGATGCCAGGCGCGTAGCGCCGTGGTATAATGAGCCCCGATTCATCGTGACGAAAGTTGAAACGCAAATGTAATTACCCTGTATGCAAAGCATACAGCGTTATACAAGCCCGATAGATCGGGATTGGGAATTATCCTGCACGACAAAAATAATTTCACTAAGGATAAATACGTTTGATGCTTTACTCTGTGCTATTATTGACTTTAGGACTGTTTATAACTGTATTTATGTGCTCCTGGTCCATAGTTTTTTCAATCTTCTCTGATTCAGACAATAAAGTTCACAAAGTAGCAAGTTTGTGGGCGAAAATTTTACTTCTAATCTGCAATATAAAAGTTAAAGTAATCGGCAAAGAAAATCTTTTACTTGATAAGCCACAAATTTTTATGGCAAATCATCAAAGTGATTTCGATATTTTAATTGCCCTGGCTTACATCCCTGTGCAATTCCGCTGGATTGCCAAAAAAGAGTTATTTAGCATTCCCATATTCGGCACGGTAATGAGAATCGCCGGATACATTGGAATCGACCGGAAAAATCTAAAAGAAGCAATAAAAAATATTGATAAAGCCGTTTTGCAAATATGGAATGGAAAATCAATTATGACTTTCCCGGAAGACATAAGAAGCCGCGGTGGTGAAATCAAACCTTTTAAACAAGGCGCTTTCTATCTCGCCATTGAATCAGGGGCACCTGTTGTACCGGTTTCTATTATCGGCAGCGACTCAATCATGCCCCAAAAATCACTAAAAATAGTTCCCCGTCAAATAAAGCTGGTCATCGGCAAACCAGTCGAAGTAAAAAAATTTAACATTGAAAGCCGTCTTGAGTTGATGGAAAAGGTCAGGGATACAATAATAAAAAATTATAATTACTGGCAGAATACGGAAAATTTAGGAATTAAACTTCTGGGAAGCGAGACTACTTGAACCTTTCAAACGCTATAATTCTGGGAATCGTTCAAGGTTTAACCGAACTTTTTCCTGTAAGCAGCTCCGCTCATCTGGTTATAATCCAGAGTTTTATGCCTGATTTCCATCAACCGGGAGTTGCATTCGACGCGATTTTACATTTAGGCACGCTGTTTGCCGTTGTTTTTTATTTCCGCGTTGATATATGGAACATGATCAAAGCTCTTTTGCCAAACCAGTCTGCAACGCTTTGCGATAAGAAAGAAATTATCCACCGAAGAAAGCTCGTTATTTTTTTAATTATCGGCACCATACCGGCTGCCTGCTTCGGTTTCTTTTTTAGAGAAAATATTCACAACGTTTTCGAATCAGCGAAAACTGCAGCATTTTTTTTAATCATTACAGGATTTTTATTGTTTTTCTCCGATAAAGTCAAAAATGCCAATCGTCACGAAAAAGATATGAATCTTGCCGACAGTATTTTGATAGGGTTCGCCCAGGCTGCAGCCCTTTTACCGGGGATTTCCCGTTCCGGCGCTACTATAACTGCCGGTATTTTCCGCAATTTTAACCGGACATCGGCGGCACGGTTTTCATTTCTGCTTTCCCTGCCTGCCATTACCGGAGCCGTGATTCTGGAATCTCAATACTTCATTCAAATTGCATATTCGGAAATCTGGTTATACTTTGTCGGTTTTATCTGTTCCATGATAGCAGGTTTTGTCTCCCTCAAGTTCTTTTTTCTTGTCATCCGCGAAGCACGCTTAAAATTCTTTGCTTTTTATTGCTGGTTCTTCGGATTGTTCACTTTGCTTGTTCTCAATAAATAGAAAAGTTACTAAAAAACAGGTTATCAAAAAACTAAACTGATAATATTTTGTCAATAAATTTATCTTGAATTAATCAATAAATTATTAAATACTAAAACATATATTACAAGACAAAGGCAGATGCTCAATTTTTATAATCATATCGGTAGTTTTATTTAAAAAAGCAGTTATTATTATAAAGATATAAATAATGGAAAAATTTGCCGACTACATTCTAAACGAAAAACTACACGAAACCAGGAATTCAATTGTTTACCGTGGTCATAAAGAAAATGAAACCCGGCCTTTGATCATTAAAGTACTGAAGACAGCGTATCCGACACCTTCAGAAATTGCCCGGTTCAAGCAGGAATATAATCTTGTAAAAGAACTTAATATACAAAACATCATCAAAATATTCGATCTTGTTGAGCATGAAAACAAATATGCTATAATTGAGGAAGACTTCGGCGGCATATCACTTAAAGAGACTTTTCGGAAAGAAAAAATCGCATTAAAATCATTTTTGAAGATTTCATCAAAAGTATCCGAGACTCTGGGATTGATTCACAAAAAGAATATTATCCATATGGATATAAAGCCCGATAATATTCTGATGAATCCGGAAAAGGAAGAAGTCAAGATAACCGACTTCGGTATTTCTACTGTATTAACGCATGCCAATGAAGAGCTTTATAATCCCGATGTTATCGAGGGAACACTATCATATATGTCTCCCGAACAAACCGGCAGGATGAACAGGGGCATCGATTATCGTACAGACATATACTCCCTGGGCGTAACCTTTTATGAAATGTTGACAGGAGAGGTCCCTTTTAAATCAAAGGACCCGATGGAACTGATCCATTCTCACATTGCCCGTCAGCCTTTGCCTCCGACCGATCTGAATCATTCCGTTCCGCCGGTATTATCTTCCATTATTCTAAAGATGTTGTCGAAAAATCCGGAGGAGAGATATCAGAACTGTCTGGGATTAATGGCGGATATAGAAGAATGTCTGAATCAGCTGAATCAAAAAGGCAGGATTGATGATTTTCCTATAGCTGCAAAAGATATTTCCATACGATTTAACATTCCCCGCCGCCTTGTAGATCGTGATAACGAACGAATTGAATTAATGAGATGCTTTGAGCGGACATGCAAGGGCTTAAGTGAGATGATGCTTGTAACGGGCCAGCCGGGAATCGGTAAATCCGCTCTGGTCAACGAAATTTATAAACCGATCATAGCTAAAAAAGGTTATTTCATTTTCGGCAAATACGACCAGTTTAGAAAGGACGTTCCTTACAGCGCTATTATTCAGTCTTTTCAGGGGCTCATAAGACAGATACTTTCCGAGAGTGAGGAAAGAATAAAATCATGGAGGAAGAAACTTCTTGCCGCTCTGGGACCCAACGGAAAAGTTATCACCGATGTAATACCGGAACTGGAACTCGTCATTCATAAACAGCCCGACTTGCCGTCTCTTGGTCCGGAAGAATCAATGAACAGATTCAACCTGGTGTTTCAAAATTTTGTCAATGTTTTTCTGACAGAAGAACACCCCGTAGCGCTTTTTCTGGATGACCTTCAGTGGGCCGATCAGGCGAGCTTAAAATTCCTGGAAAACTTAATGACAACTTATGAAACAAAATATTTGTTTCTGATAGGAGCATACAGAGATAACGAAACGAATGAAGCCCACCCGCTTACTCTCACACTTAATAAAATACGCAAGAAAGGAAGAAAGATAAACAACATAGCTCTCGGTCCTCTGGATGTGGACAGTATTAACCTGATAATTATGAATGTTCTCTTGTGTGACGCTGAAAGATCCCTGCCCCTTGCCGAGCTTATCAATAAAAAAACTGCCGGTAATCCGTTCTTTGTTATACAGTTTTTGAAAAACGTTTATGATAATCACCTCCTGGAACTTAATCCCAAAACAGGATGGGAATGGGATATAAATAAGATCAGGGAAATGCAGGTGACTGAAAATGTCATAGAATTGATGGCGGAAAAAATTTCCCATTTCCCGAAAAGAACCCAGGAAATATTGAAAATATGTGCCTGTATCGGAAACAGATTTGACCTTGAATCATTGTCTGTTGTTTCCGGAAAAACAATCGACGAAACTCTTGCCGATCTCACCTCTGCGCTTCAGGAGGATATGATCAGTTTTCATGGAAACATCTATAAGTTCCACCATGACCGTATTCAGGAAGCGGCATATTCCATGATTCCGAAAAACGAAAAGGAAGAAATGCATTATCGTATCGGCAACAATGTACTTAAAAAAACCGGCGAAAATAATCTTAACGAAAAAATATTTTATATTGTCGACCAGCTAAATCGTGGAATCAGACTCGTTAGTGAAACGGAAGAAGAAATCAGGCTGGCGAAGCTTAATCTGCAGGCGGCACAGAAATCGAAAAAATCCACAGCCTACGCTTCAGCTTCATTTTATTTAAAAACATCTATGGGACTTCTGCCTGAATACTCATGGAAAAGCCACTACGATCTGACCTATTCCATATACAGGGAAGCTCTGGAATGCGAGTATCTCAATCTGAACTTCAGCGAGGCCGAAAAAATATTCAATATAGTGGTAAAAAACGTAAAATCGAATATTGATAAGACCAATGTTCATACTCTGATGATCTTATTATACACAACACAGGGGAACTATGAAGACGCCCTGAGGGTTGGTATCGAAGGCATGAAAATGCTCGGCATCAGTCTGCCGAAAAAGATAAGCGACGCCAGAGTGGGACTTGAAATGCTGAAACTCAGATTAAAATTCGGCCATAGAAAGATAGAAGATTTGATTGATCTGGAGTATTTTTCCATACCGAATAATATGGATGAAGCAAAGCAGCTCGCCACCGAATATCTGGCCAGTCATCCGTCAAAATCTTTCGATCATCCCGAACTGGAGCTTTGGGAAATGTTATCATACGCGTATCTGGCCATTCATACCGGCACGGTGGCGTTTTATGCCAATCCGAATTTATTTGCCTATATAGTAATAAACGGGGTTTACAGGCTGCTGGACTATGAAATAAATTTTGAATATTCTCCCTTTGCCTACATTGCCATGGGCTCCATTGTGGGTTCATCCCTCGGTTTTTATCAGCACGGCTACAGGTTCGGGTTAACGGCGTTAAAAGTCAACGAAAAGATAGCCGATAAAAAGAACAGATGCCGGATCGAATTTGCGTTTCCGATGTTCATCCAGCACTGGAATAAACATGCCCGATACGATCTCGATTATTTTAGAAACGCATACAAGTTTGGAATAGAGAATGGTGATCTGATTTTCAGCGGTCACAATGTTAACCTGATAGGCATGACCCGCATCATGCTGGGAGATAAGATTGACGACATCCTTGAAGAATACGGCAAATACAAAGATTTCCAGCTCGGAGGCAAAGATCCTTTTAGCGCACGTAATTACACGGAAAACACACGGATGTGCCTCTGTCTTAAGGGCCTGACTGAATGTAGAGGCAGTTTAAACGGCGATGGTTTTGATGAAGAAGAACAAGCCAACTATTATAAATCTGAAAAGAACATGCTGGGCTCCTTCTACTTCTCTCTTACCCGGATGAGAATAAACTATCTTTTCGGCGAATTATCAAAATGCCTCAATCTCGTCTCAGATATGCAAACAATTGTTAACAAAAAAACTGCTTTGGGCAATCTGCATATACCCGAATTCTATTTATTTCATTCACTGACGCTTACGGCATCTTATGCTGAAGCTGACTCTCTGCAAAAAACAAGATATCTAATACGTCTGCAAATCAACCAGATGAAGATGCTCAAGTGGGCGAAATCCTGTCCTGAAAACTTCCGGCACAAATATGATCTAGTAGCAGCCGAAATAATGGCCATAAAAAACCGTTACCGTGAGGCACAGAAACTATATCACGCTGCCATTGAAGGTGCGCATCAGAACGGATATCTGCATATCGAAGCCATTGCCTGCGAACGCCTGGCGCTTCTTTACCTCAATGACTCATGTAAGGATGAAGCCGGATTTTTCATGCAGAAGGCACACAAATGCTATCTATCGTGGGGAGCTTCGGCAAAGGCCAAAGAACTGGAGGAAAAATATGTAGCTCTTATACCTCGCGAGCAAAGGCAGCAATTCACGGGAACCATAACTACGAGTGATTTAACAGGATCATTAACCATTAGCAGTTCTTCGGGATATTTAACCATGAGCGGAGCCACTGAAACCACAGGTAGTACAAAACTGCTCGACTTGTCCACGGCCATGAAAGTTTCCCAGATCATTTCCAGCGAAATTGTGCTGGACCGTCTCTTGCAGAAGCTCATGCATGAATCCATTACCAATGCCGGCGCTCAGTGCGGTTATCTTATTCTGGAATCTGATGGTGAGCTGACCATTGAAGCCAGTGAAGATATCGATAAAAACGAATCTGTGGTTATGCAATCCATGCCGCTAAAGGATTGCTCCGAAATCTGCCGTTCTATCGTCAATTATGTATATAACAGCGGAGAAGACATCGTTCTCGGCAATGCGACGAAAGAAGGCCTATTCACCAGTGATCCGTATATCATACGTGTACAGTGCAAGTCCATTCTCTGTACTCCCATTATGAGTAAAGGCAAAATATCGGGAATCCTCTACATGGAAAATAACCTGAGTGAGAATGCCTTTACTCCTGAACGCCTGGGAATTCTAAGGAGCTTTTCCGTTCAGGCCGCGATATCCATTGAGAATGCGAGGCTTTTTGAACTGGCTACCACAGACGGCCTGACCAAACTTTATGTACACCGTTACTTCCAACTTCTTCTGGATCAGGAAATAAAACGCTCCATTCGTTACAACAAACAATTTTCCATCATCATGATGGACATCGATAATTTTAAAAATTTCAATGATACCTATGGTCATCAGCTTGGCGACAAGGTGCTGAGGGACGTAGCGAGCACCGTCAAAAAGACCTTGCGCGCGGAGGACATTACAGCGCGCTATGGTGGCGAGGAATTCGTTGTTATCCTGCCTGAAACAAATGACCGGCAGGCCATGACCGTAGCTGAAAAAATTCGCGCAAACGTGGCTGATCTTGAGATTCCTTATGAATCGAAAAAACTTCATGTAACTATCAGTCTGGGAGTATCTACCTTTCCGGAAAGTGCCGATGAAAAGGAAACGCTTATCCACGCGGCAGATGATGCTCTTTACGTATCGAAACATAGAGGAAAGAATTGTGTAAGTCTTTATGAAAAGAAACCCATGCCGGCAGAAGACTAGAAACACAAAAACTAAAAATACCCCCGTCAAAAGCCGGATGTATTCTTCGTCACACTTGTCAAATCGTCTTTTTTCTGAAATAATTCTTGATGTTGACAAATTATTATTTTAAAGTAAAAAAGTAATCACGGGTATGAAACCCCAACGCAAGCTTTGGAAACAGATTCGCTGCAAGCTGTTGGATATTAAACCCTCCGCTGCGCGGGATTGTTCAACTTACCAATT
>AWGX01000395.1 GCA_000495415.1 Smithella sp. ME-1
GCGGTAAAGAGGGCGGCTCGGCGGTTGAGCGGGCATTAAAAGCAGGAAAACTGGAAATGGAGGACTATACTAATTTTCAGTATAATGCCCGACTTGTCGCCGGCATGCATGGTTTTTCATTCATGCAAGTGCTGGAAGGAGCCATGGTGACCGACCTTTTTAAAAAACGTTCCTTTATGGGTGAAAACAAGTATAAAATTATCAATTGTCCATACACCGGGAAAAAAATACTGACCGTTCCGGCGGCCAATCCTGATGTGTGCATTGTGCATGTCCAGCGGGCTGATAAATTCGGCAACGCCCAGTACTGGGGAGCTTTAGGCAGTGTTGCCGCCGCGTCGCTTGCCAGTAAAAGAATAGTGGTTTCCTGCGAGGAAATAGTCGAACACGATATTATTCAATCCAGCCCGCATCTGACACTGATACCGGGCTATAGAGTGGATGCGGTTGTCGAAGTTC
>AWGX01000396.1 GCA_000495415.1 Smithella sp. ME-1
GCAGCAGTTGTTGCATTTTCAGCAGAACCGGTCAATGATGGTGGTTTTGCTTGTACCGTCGCTGCAGCAGGTGTTAGAGTAACAGGAGTACGCGAAGTAGAAGTAGATGTATTTTTTACTTCAGCAGCAAAAGCAAAGGTTGCTGCGATGTAAATAATTATAAAAGTGCCTGCAATTGCAAATTTTACTTTTTTCATTTTGTCGTCTTTTCAATTACTTTTTCTTTTTTATCGATAAACATATATGTCTTGATAATACAGTTTGTAGTGACAACGTGTCCTTTTCCTCTTACTTCTTTCCTGTCACCAATGGTGATATCGGAAACATTAATAATTCGCGGCAATTGGGCTACTTTCGAAAAAAAGTAAAGAATATTTTGAAAAGAACCGATTACTGAAACTCCCACCGGTATTTCTTCGTAAAACGGTTCAGGTGCCGCTCCCTTTTTATCCCCGGCGGCACCTGCTGGTTGTTGTTCACCTTGCCGCTGGTCCGATGGTTTCATTAATTCTGCAGTTTTTTGTATTCCGGTTGGTTGTTTTTCAAGCGTTTTGGGTACCGCCGGTTTAGGCTCAAACAAGAGAAAATCAACACCAGCATCCTTGCCGGCCAATGCAACTGAATGGAAAAGGGCGGGAATTTCTTTTTGATTGGGAAGTTTCTGCAGGGCTACTTTATAATC
>AWGX01000397.1 GCA_000495415.1 Smithella sp. ME-1
CCCAAAGGTGAGGCGGCTAAATTCCTCGCGTTTTTAAAATCGAAACAGGGACAAAAAATCGTAGCCGAAGTCGGTTATGTTCCGACCATGTCTTTGAAATAGTAAAGATTAAATCATCCGTGGAAGTGGTTTTGCCGCGGCACAATATGCAAAACCGCAGCAAAGCCATTTCCTATTGACTTGATAAAATACAACACAAATGTTTATATTAACCGCAATCCTATTTTATATCATGAAAGCGGATAAAAGATGACTCGTCATATAAAAGAAA
>AWGX01000398.1 GCA_000495415.1 Smithella sp. ME-1
GCAGCCGATAGTGTTAGCCCTTGCACACGACGCTCCCACCGATGCCGATCTGGCCGCAACCATAGACGTTCAACTGACACCGGCCATCAGAGCCAAAGCCGCCGAATTAAACCACAGCCCCGTTAAAATCTACAACTGGGTCAGAAATAATGTGGAATATGTTCCCACCTACGGTTCCATCCAGGGTGCGGATATGTGCCTGCAAACATTGCAGGGCAATGATTTTGACATTGCTTCACTACTGATTGCATTGCTGAGAGCTTCCGGCATCCATGCCCGA
>AWGX01000399.1 GCA_000495415.1 Smithella sp. ME-1
GCAAGTTGCGGGACTTCGAAATGATATATGACATATTTTATGGATATTATTTATGAGACACTACACTAGTTCACGGACTTTCAGGATGGTGGCACTACATAAGCTTTTTCTGATTTATATAAAAGCAGTCTATCGTAAATTTCCCTGGCTAATTTACTTTGTTTTACAGATTCGGGCACGAGCAGGAGAGCTTTTTCAGCAGTTTCTACTGCATCGGTATACCTGCCTGCGGCGGCATATGCTGCTGCCAGGGTATCAAGAGCAAAAGGGTTCTGAAAATCAGTCTGTCTACAAACCTGTTCCGCTAATTTGACGGCTTCAACCCCGTTTCGATATTTTTCGTCCCGGGTTGTTGCCAGTATCCAACTTAGATTATTCAGCGATGTTCCTAAATCAGGGATTAAGCGTAAGGCTTCGCGGTATTCGGCAATGCACTTCTCTATCCTGCCCTGATGACAAAAGGATGCGGCTAGTCCTTCATGTATAAAAGCATTATCCGGGTTTATTTGTGATGCTTTGGTATAATATATTACGGAGTTATCCCAATCGCCTTTGGCCTGATATTGATTTGCCAGAAACCTATAGGAAAGTGCTTTGTCCGGCATACGATCGATATTTTTTTTAACTTTTTCTATCTGAGTTTCAATGCATCTTTTATTAACTTCATCACTGGTAAAAGGTTCAGTGATAATATTTTCGGCACAGTATTTGTCAACAAGACTTAAAAAACGTTCTTTTTGCGCCGGAGTCGCTCCTGCAGGGCAAACAATGTTATGTGTTTCCAGGTGGACCGAAATTGTGTAAGCAAGAAAGTTGAGTTGTTGATCGACGTTATTGATGATCTCATTGAATGTTTTTTCTATATCAGGGCTGATCCACGCATTCGCCAGAATATTTTTATGAATCATAGGGTCATCGGCATACATGACTTTAGGAGCCATATATTCCAGCATAGGTGTTGCGTCTGAATTAATTTCACCGTCACCGAATAACCTTTGCATATCTTCAGAGACAATAAACATGTAGAGCAGCTTGGGGTCGCTTAGTTCTAAATTCTTAAATTTACGGATGTACTCCATTTTATGATCTGCATGTGACAGCGCCTTTGTATGGCTTTTACCTTTATAGCCGACCATAATATAATCAGTACCGAGGTTTGTCGTAACGAGTAGATTGTTGGGAAACACTTGCGCAAAAGTTCTGCCGACAAGGGCAAAGGTCGGCCAATCCATCTGATATCCGTGTATAAATTGAGCGAAGATGCCTTCGTTGTTCAATCTATCTTTAGCGAGCGAGAAAAAATCACAGGTAAACAAAGCTGACAAACCGGCCATCCATGGATTTGATGGCTCTGAAATGATTACATCGTATTTTTGATTCGTCAATTGCAGATGTGCCCGGCCGTCCTGAACAATCAGTTTTGACCGGGGATCGGAAAGAACATTGTTATTCCACGGACGAAAAAAATTGCTGGCGACCACGACTTCATTGCTGATTTCCAGTATGTCCAGTTTTTCCACGGGATAATGCAGAACTTCACCGGACGTTATGCCGCTGGCCAGGCCTAATACCATGACCGTTTTGGGATTGGGATGAATAAGCATGGGAAAGTGTGCCGTAAGTGTTTGCGTCGGCATATCCGCAAATGAAGAAGCGTCCGCTTTCCCGCTATTGCTCAATGTATAATCTGCTCTACCCAGTGCATTAATATATTTTGTTACAGTAGTAAAACCACCGATACCGTCACCATAATACACGAGTTCGCCGGAAGAAAGGCTATTCATTATTCTGGAACCATAGAGAAGGGATTTCCACCATCCATTCTCCGTTAGGACTTTTTTGAAATATTCAAAACGATGATACCTGCCGTGGGCAAGGTCGTGACGATTCCAGACAGGCAGAAAAAGACAAAGAACCAATCCCGCAATTGCTACTGCAATCAGGAAAGACCTTTTAAATGTACTTTCCCTGTTTTTCACAATAATGATTGATGCGACAACAAGAGGAATAAGAAGCTGCAAACCAATAACAAAACTCAATCCATTTTCTTTACCGATCAGTGGAATGAGCACAAACCCGGCGCAGAATGAGCCCAGAACAGCGCCCACGGTATTGACCATGTAAGCAAAACCAAGAGAACTTCCTACTGTCGAGACCGACTGCGTGTAGATTTTCCCCACAAGTGGAAATGTGGCGCCGAGGCAGAGTGTCGGCAGAATCATAAAGAGGAACAGGATAGCGGCTTTAGTCAAACTCAGTAGTGCAAAATGGTTTTGAAAGGTGAAAATCATTTTGGCAAAAAAGAGCTGGCTGTTTCCGAGTAATTGACTGATGATTAAAACAAATAAGGCTGAAGCCACTTGTGTGGCAATCAGAAGCCAGATCGGTGTTTTGACTTTATCGGCAAGCCAACCGAAGATTATACTGCCTAAACCAAGCCCAAGGATGAACGTAAACAGAACTATGGTGAAGGAATACGTAGTCGGGCCGACAATCAGGCCTAATAACTTTGTCCATATTACTTCATAGGCCATAGCACAAAAGCCGGATACCGCAAAAATAGCCAGCGCTCCATTAAGTATGAGGGAAGATTTCTGTTCGATGCCGGGCTTGTCGTAATCCGGCAATGATTTTTGGGGAACCGAAATTTTTCTGGAAACTTTTTCCGCTGTTTTTTCTTTTGAAACAGGATAATTGTTTGACAACTTTGAACTGATGAACCAGCAGAAAACACCGATAATGCAGTTAATCGTCACGGCAAAAATAAGTGTATAGGTAACTCCAAGAAGTTCTATCAGCCAGAATCCGCATAGCAGTGCTCCGACAGCGGCGCCGATCGTGTTGAGCCCGTAGAGTCGTCCAACGTGAGTGCCCAGGTGGGATAAACTGCTGACATAAAACTGGCATAAAATGGGCAGAGTCGCGCCCATGCAAATGACCGGAATACACAAAATGATAAAGACGCCCAGAAATGTCAGCAAATTGTAAATAACATAATGATGGTAAAGTTGATTATAAAGAACACTGTACAGAGGCAGAAAGCCTTTCAGAAGAAAGGGGACCACGCCTGCATAAATACCAATGGCTACTTCTAAAATACCATACGTTCTTAATAATTTGCCGGTTTCTTTAATCCGATCAATGTATTTGCTGACCAGATAGGCGCCCAGTCCGAGCCCGCCCATAAAAACTGTCAGAATAATGCTTATTGCGTAAGGTGCGCCGCCGATAACCTTGACTATCATCTTTGTCCAGAGAATCTGATAAATTAATCCCGATATGCCCGATGAAAAAAAACATACCAGGATGATGACCCCGATGATTTTATCTGAACCGGTTAATATTTTTTTCTCTTTAGTCATTGATTTTCTGTGAATAAGTAATATTTAAAGAAAAATCCCGCATAACTTCCTGGCGAGGAATTATCATCATTAACAGTTTGTGTCTAGAGAAAAAGCTGTGAAATATCGGAAACCTTGATAGAGAGGAGGGCGTGGTCTCTGAACGTGTCGTTAATTCGGGCCCCGATAGAATCGGGGTCCCTACAAT
>AWGX01000400.1 GCA_000495415.1 Smithella sp. ME-1
CCTCGTCGCCTCCTCCTAGCCGCCGCGATATCATCATTGATTTAGAAGCGGAATCGTTTTTTTAAGGCGATGGTCTTAATTAATACCGAAAGTTAATACTGTCAATACCTAGTTTACTGAATATGCTGTAATTCATCGCCAACCGTCAGGACGCGGCAAGGGGCTTCCCCCTTAATCATCATAAAATTAACCTGTCGACCTGTGATTCCGCCCGATCCGCGATGCGAGAAAAATAAATCCTGGCGGCAGGAAGTGCAAAGATCGGAAACATCTATATTTGATTCGGGAATTCCGCAATTCATAATTTGTCTGCGGTTGGCTTCAGCCAGATCAACTGCGTATTTATTTTGTCGTTTGCCGGTGAATAAAAAAGCTTCATGATTTTTATGCTTGCGGAAATCATTGGCTGCCGCTGCGTCAAGATCAAAACAGCATTTGCCGATAGCCGGACCGATTACTGCCAGAACATCGTGCGGAAAACAATGATATTTGTCGATAAGCAAATGTATTACTTTCGCAGTAATAGCTAATGCGGTGCTTCGCCAGCCTGCATGAACCACGGCAATTACTTTTTTTATTCTGTCGACAATAAAAATGGGCACGCAATCGGCTGTCTTAATGCAAGTAGCCAGATTTGTGCGGTTGGTAACAATTGCGTCATAATCCAGCTTTCTGTCCTCTGGATAATAATCTCCAAAAGGCTTAATAACAAAAATATCGTCGCCGTGAACCTGGTTTAAAGTGAGAAAATTTTCCAGAGGTATGGAAAAAGCCATAGCCAGACGATGCCAGTTCTGTAAAACTTTGCCTTCCAAATCGCCTTCACGGAAGCTGATGTTTAGCGAAGCGTAATCTTCTTCGGAAACGCCGCCCAACCTGGTGCAAAAGGCATGAGTTAAAAAATCACACTCACTCAAAAGTGAAGATTCAAAATACTGGATAGAATGTTTTTTGTTCAGTCTAAACATTTTTTTGCCTTAATGAGACTCAAAATTCAGGAGCGAAGTGAACTAAATTTTGTAAGTCGAATTATCCCGCAAAGCGGAG
>AWGX01000401.1 GCA_000495415.1 Smithella sp. ME-1
TTTTTTGGCTGCCGGATCAGTAGCAGAGGAGATTTCATTGCGATAAATAATGTTACAGGCTCCTTCGCCGCCTAAAACGGCAATTTCTGCCGTCGGCCATGCCATTACATAATCGGCGCCCAATTGTTTGCTGCACATGCCGATGTATGCTCCGCCGTAAGCTTTGCGGGTAATAACGGTTATTTTCGGTACCGTGGCTTCAGAATAAGCGTGAAGAAGTTTAGCACCGTGACGGATTATAC
>AWGX01000402.1 GCA_000495415.1 Smithella sp. ME-1
CGGCAGAAAATCATCAACCTTTTCCTGATCCGGCACATCAAAGGGCATGTAGGTATGCGAAAGAATATAACCATCGTAGCAGACCATAATAGGGACGCTTACTTTTTCAGCAAGCCAGTAGGCTTTGATAACAGAGTCAATAATTTGCTGATGGTCGGCGCAATATATTTGCATCCAGCCTGTATCTCGCTGTGAAATCGAGTCCTGCTGGTCGTTCCAGACATTCCAGGGAGCACCTACCGCGCGATTAACAACGCACATCACAATGGGAAGTCTGGCCCCTGCCGCCCACTGAACCTGCTCATGCATGTAGAGCAGCCCGTTGGCGCTCG
>AWGX01000403.1 GCA_000495415.1 Smithella sp. ME-1
CCCTCCAGAGGGGGACAGTGAAAGGTTAATGGTGAAAAGATAAACATCGTATCTCGCATCACGTGAATCGTATCTCGTCAAGGGCTAATAAACGTGTCCCTGGCACTGCGTGCCTGGGATAGTTCGCCTTACGCTTCCTATTGTCAGCTTGGCTCACTACAAAGTGAACTTACTTCCTTAATTTCATGCGGCCTTTTTTGTTTTTCCAGTACCAGCATGCAGTTTAAGCCCAAGCGCACTCACTACTTTCAAAACTGTAGAAAATTCTGGATTCCCCTCTGGCGATAATGCCTTGTATAAACTCTCACGTCCAAGACCTGTCTTTTTTGCTATCTGCGTCATTCCCTTAGCTCTAGTAATATCACCAAGGGCTGCTGCTATTAAAGTGGGATCGTTTTCCTCAAGGGCAGCCTCTAAATAGGCAGCCATGTCTTCTTCTGTTTCAAGGTATTCGGCGGCATCCCATGTTTTTGTTGTTTTTTTCTTCATCTTCACACCTCGATTTCAAGCGCAAGCTTTTTTGCCTTTTGAATGTCACTTGTCTGGGTTGTTTTATCTCCACCGGCAAGCAAAATAATCAATTGGTTATTTCTTTGAGTGAAATATACACGGTATCCAGGACCATAATCAATCCTCAATTCAGAAATTCCATCACCAACCGGCTTCACATCTCCCAAGTTACCCAATGAGACCCGTCTAATCCGAATGGCAATTCTTGCACGGGCTTTCTTATCCTTAAATCTTGAAAACCACTTAATGAATTGTTCCGTTTGGCGTATTTCTATTTGTGTTATAGTGTATCCCATAAGATACTAGATGTCAAGAAAGAAATGTAAGTGTTAAGTAGCTTTAAATATGCTGTGAAGAGTGAATCAAGTACATGTGAAACGT
>AWGX01000404.1 GCA_000495415.1 Smithella sp. ME-1
AGGTTGGAAGATTGGACGGATTAGCATAGAAACGTGAAAAGGGATTTGAAATATTTCTTTCACCTACTACGAAATAATTTTAATAAATCTTGATGTTGTGAATTACTATTTGAAGGTACAATTCTTGAGATTAGCGGCGTTGGTCTCTATTTAACGAAGTATATTCTCTATAAAACAGTGGGCGGGATCGTCGGCCGTGTATAAAAAATGGACTTGGGGCGGGTTCCCCGTATCTTAAGAATCCCGCAAGACATGTTTGGCTAATATCCAACGGCCGCCCTCGCATCAAGACCGGCTTTTACCATGAGGGGGAATTGGTCAGTCAACAGGTTGGCAATATCCCATATGTTGAAATAGACAATGGTTGTGACATCTGCGACGGGATCGTACATCATCAACGAGAGATAACCCTGATTGGCTCCCGTATGACCGTACCCAAGTCCACTCAGTGAAGAGATCCCTAGTCCGTAGTTTTTGCCCTGTGACAGTGCGCCAGCGGTCGGTGTCTTCATGAGGGCAACCCCCGTTGAATTTATTCCCGCTTCACCTCTGACAAGTCGCCTTATCCACCGTGCGATATCGGCCGGTGTCGAAATGATGTTTCCCTCCCCGATATGTAATGACATGTTATCCTCTGTGGTGTCCGTCATCACGCCAGCGGCATAAACATATCCGGGGTTGAAAGGTGGGGGGATTGTCTGGTCCCATCCGAGCATGGTTACCGAGGTGTGTGTAAGCCCGTTCGGATTGACGAGGTTCTGCATCAGGAATTGATCGTAAGTCTTCTCCGAGACCCGTTCGATAATCTCAGCCAGCATCGAGTAGCCGGTGTCGGAGTAATGGTAATTAACGTCCCCGGGATTAAAGAAATACAGCTGAGTGTCAGCAAGGACACCCACCAGTTCCCCCGGCGTGAACTGGTGCTCTGGGTCTGCAGCCAGGACACAAAGCGCGTAATTTTTCCCCTCATAGGATGGCGACGCGCAGGGGGTTGACAGCGTATCATCATTGTCAACATCATAGACGCCCGCCGTGTGAGAAAGAAGCTGCCAGATGGTCATGTCCATCTTCTTCCATATGGCCCATTGGGCGGTGTCCGGTACGTAGGGGATTGCCTTGCCAGGGATAAGCGCCGTGATCTTATCATCGATATCCAGTTTCCCCTGCTGGTGCAGTAGCATGATGGCCGCAGCAGTAAAGGTTTTCGTGTTGCTGGCAATTCTGAAACGCGTGTTCTGGTTGACATCGGAGACCATGCCGGATGAGGCGAAATAGTTGCCTGAAGGGGTTTCGAGATAAACGGCTATTCCTGCGCCCAGAATATCGTTGTCTGGAATATGATGAACCTGTTTGTATTCGGTCCAGTTCGCATCGACGGAAGCCCGCAGTTTTTCAGAGGGCGTCGGCGTATCGCGGTCAGATGAACAGCTGGCAAACAAGATGGTGATTATGAGAACCGAAAGAATGCGGAAATATCTACTAAGCATAAGACCTCCCCGAAAACATTGTTATCTGCAGGCGGCGTGGTACAGGATCATGACCTTTACTTTAAACATGTATCATATATTAAATTAGAGTTCAGCAATATTTTAGTACTCAGAAAGGATTACGGAGTGAAAGGTGGTACTCACAAAGATTGAAGGGGTGTCAACCTTACAGGAAGCAAAGAAATATACAGAGGAACCAGGGACAGTGCCCTGTTTTTAACTTTCGTCGGTGTTTTTATTTTGTCTTCTTGTGAGTTTCAAATCGCCCCCAATTCTTTCAGGCATTCCTTAATTCCCAGTACGCGCGCGCCGCTATTAATCGGGTAGCCGGTATCCGTCATGGGACATACAATCCAGGCTCGCTCCGGCTTCAGTGCTTTGATTGTGTCGGCAAATCCCCGGGAAAGATGCGGCGTCAGTGAGGCCTTGATCTCAAAGGCCAGGCGTCTTTTCCCCCGGACCAAAACAAGATCAAGTTCCTCGCCTGATGATGTTCTATAGAAAAATGGCTGCCATAAGGGTAAGGATGTAATAATCTGCTCGATACACCACCCTTCCCAGGAAGCTCCGAATACAGGATGCCCATAAAGCTCTGTCATGCTGTCAATTTCTAAAATGGTGTGTAAAAGCCCGCTGTCACGCAGATATATTTTGGGTGATTTGACCATACGTTTTTTGAGGTTGATCTCCAGTGGCGGCAGAACGCGCACCATGAAGGTCTGCTCCAGAATATCAAGATATTTGCGAACGGTGTTGTGCGATATGTCCATGGATTGACCTATTTTCGAGGCGTTAAAAATGCAGCCGTGATAGTGGGCGATCATTTTCCAAAAGCGCGACATGACCGGCATGGGCATGGTAAATCCAAAGGACGGAATGTCGCGGCTTAGATAATCCTGAATCATATCTCTTCGCCATGTGTCGCTTTGCGAGTCGTTTGGCGCGAGAAACGCGGGCGGGAAACCTCCTCGCCACCAATGTTTTTTAAAATCACGATTCTTATCGCTTTTATCGTTCTGAAGTTCCGGCCATGTAAAAGGCGTCAGTTCTATGTAATGGATACGTCCGGCAAGTGTTTCACCGCCTTGCCTGATAAGATCACGCGATGCGCAGCCCAGGATAAGAAATCGCCCCGGACGCCTGTCCTTATCTATTAACGCCCTTAAAAGTGGAAAAAGATCAGGCCGTAATTGTACCTCATCTATGCAGATTAATTGCCGGGTGTGTTCTCCAAGAAACAATTCCGCATCGGTCAGTTTGCGCATGTCTGACGGAAGTTCCAGGTCAAGAAAAAGAGCTTCTTTGTTGTTCAGCAGAATGTGACGGGCCAGTGTTGATTTGCCGCATTGACGCGGACCAATCAGCGCTGTAACCGGATTATTTTGCAGAGATTTTTGTATTTCACCGGCTTTGCTTCGTTCAATGTATCTTTGCATATTGTCACCACTATTTACAATTTACAAAGATAATATTATGAAACATTTCTTTTGTCAGCTGATATTTTCAGGACGTTCCCAACTTATATCGTCGTGGTTAAGGGGGAAGGAAAAGGCTGTTCTATGTTAAAAATACCGGGGGAAAAGTGAAAAGAAGACTGGATTCCGGCCGGAGTTTATCCCGCGTATGCGGGGCCGGAATGACAGACATTAAATCA
>AWGX01000405.1 GCA_000495415.1 Smithella sp. ME-1
CATGTGCCTGCAAACCTTGCAGGGGAATGACTTTGATATCGCCTCTTTGCTTATTGCCCTTTTACGAGCTTCCGGTATTCACGCCAGATACGTTTACGGAACCATAGAGCTGCCCATCGATAAAGTCATGAACTGGGTCGGCGGATTTACGGATGCCAATGCCGCCGTCAACTTTATTGCCTCCGGTGGAACGCCCGTAGCAGGCCTTATCTCCGGCGGTAAAATATCAGCCGTCAGAATGGAACATGTCTGGGTGGAAGCATTTGTCAAATTCTATCCGATGCGGGGTGCAAAACACATTACCG
>AWGX01000406.1 GCA_000495415.1 Smithella sp. ME-1
GGACAATTCCGTGACGTAACATCGTTCCGATATATAAAACTCAGTTCTCAGATTTTGTTTTTTAATTATTTCTCGCATGAGATATTTTCACTTTAGAAACAACATTATCTTGATAATGATGATTTGCTCATCATTATGAGCAGCTAAAACTATTCGTATGATCTCAAACTACCAATCTCACTTCCGCGTATCAGGCTTTGCTGAATCATCTGGCGGATGATTTTCTTTTTAGGATTGGTCTCTCTCATCCATATCACTCTTTATACCGAGCGCCTTTGCGCGTTCTTCCCATTTTTTTCTGGCAAGGACACGCATATCTACAACCGTATCCATTTCATCAACAATTTCCAAACCCATTAATGTCTCGACCAGATCTTCGAGTGTGACAATCCCCGTTGTTCCGCCATATTCATCAACGACAATGGCGATGTGCTGACGTTCTTTAAGAAAATTTTCCAG
>AWGX01000407.1 GCA_000495415.1 Smithella sp. ME-1
TCCCAGGAGCGAAGCGACGCGGGATTTGAGACTCAACGGTAAAAGTTTAATTATACTTGATTTTATAATGATTTTTTTCTTTGCATTCTGCCTTAAATATATTACTATTCAAAAATAATCTAAAATACCAACAAAGTATATTAATTGTTCGAATAAAAGGAGAAATATGAAAATAAAAATATTTACATTTTGTCTTATTTTATTAATACCATTTACAGCCTTAGGAGGTGATAAGGTTAAACTTGCAAAGGAAATTATGGAGTTGACTAATGTTAACCAGGTGATGAAGCAAGTTGAACTGCAATTTGAACAAATGCAAAACCAAATGATTTCTCAATTAAATATACCCTCAGACAAAAAAGTAAAAGCCCAGGACTTTCAGAATAAATTGCGTAAGAAAATGTTTGAGATTATGAGCCCTGACAAAATGGAAAAAGAATATCTTGAATTGTTCACGAGTGTTTATACTACCGAGGAGTTAAGAGGAATAGTAAAGTTTTATAAATCCCCTGTTGGAAAGAGTATGCTTGAGAAAAACCCTATTATCATAAAAAAAGTTATGGAGATGTCTCAGAATAAAGTGAGAGTTTTAATGCCAGAACTTCAAAAAATGGTCAAAGAATTTGAACAAGAATTGAAAGAAAAATAAATTTTCGAACTGGTCAATACAGCGAATCGCTGCGCTCCAGTTGATTTTTTAGTTATCGGATAAAAATATGATAATAAACAAAAGAACGATAATAGCTTCATTGGTTGCACCGATAGCAATCATGTTAATTCCCATTGTTGGCAGTATCCTTGTTGCATGGGGAGTTATTGCAACCACGACAGACCCGATGGATGATGCACCTGTACGTTCAGCAGGAATATTTTTGTTCGTCCTTGCACCACTTGCTTATCCTGTCTTGACGGCTACAATCTTTCTATCTACTTGGTTATTAGGAAGACTACATCTATTGTCAAAATACTCCCTGACTATCATTGTCGTTCTACTATCCGTTGCTTTAGGTGTGTATTTCGGTCTCCAGAGTCCATTTGGAACAAAAGATCAACTAATTGGCGTTGGTGTCTTTACGTCAATTATTATAAGCTGTCTCGGTTTCGGGGCGGTTGTATGGTGGTTAATTGCAAGAAAAGACATAACCAACTAATACAGCCGATCTCAACGCTCCGGGCAATTTTTTCGTTGACTTTCAAATCAAAGATGATATCGAG
>AWGX01000408.1 GCA_000495415.1 Smithella sp. ME-1
TCATATATTTTTTCTCCAGTTCATTTATTAAGAAACAACCGGACAGGATTAATGATGATGAAGCGCAATAATATTCTCAGATTAATTTTCATATTAGCAGCAGTTTTATTAACCGCTGGTCTTTCCTACGGCCTCGATCTGGAAAAGAAGGTCATTAAAACAAAACTAAAAAATGGTTTGACCGTACTCATGCTGGAACGTCATTTAAGTCCGACCGTTTCTCTTTATATAAGGTATCGCATCGGATCCGTTGATGAACAAAACGGACAAAGCGGCGCCGCCCATCTTTTGGAACATATGATGTTTAAGGGAACGACAACTATCGGTACAAAAAATTACAGAGCTGAAAAGAAAATATTGGACGCAATTGAAGAAACCGGCAATCATCTGGAAAAAGAAAAAAGAAAGGGGACGAAAGCTGACTCTAAAACCATCGAACAACTCTCCCTTCGCCTGAAAAAGCTACAAGATGATCACAAAAAATATTTTATACCGAACGAAATTGATCGTTTGTACACCGAAAACGGCGGTCTGGATATGAACGCATCCACCGGTCAGGATGTGACTACCTATCATGTCAGTCTTCCCGCAAACAAAATTGAATTATGGGCGAGAATCGAATCGGACCGCCTGCTCAACCCTGTCTTTCGCGAATTTTACACGGAACGTGATGTTGTCATGGAAGAGAGAAGACAACGCGTTGAAGCCGATCCAAACGGTAAACTTTATGAACAATTCATGAGCGCTGCCTACAAAATTCATCCTTACGGCAGACCGATTATAGGATGGGAAAAAGATTTAATGAATCTGAACCCGGCCTCAGTAAGGGAAATATTCGCCAAATATCAGGACCCGGCAAGTATTGTAATAGCTGTTGTGGGTGATATTAACCCGCAGGAAACTTTAAAATTAATTGAAAAATATTTCGGAAGAATTTCCACCGCCAAAAAATACCTAAATGTGATTCCGGAAGAACCGCAACAAAAAGAAGAACGACGGGTAAAGGTTGAGTTCGATGCCAATCCGATGATGATTATCGGGTTTCATAAACCAAATGCTCCGGCCCGCGAAGATTACGTACTCGATGTACTGGACACAATTTTAACCAGCGGCAGAACAAGCCGTTTATTCAAAAAAATGGTTACGGACAGACAAATCGCGAAAAGCGTATCGTCTGTTAACGGTCTTCCTGCAACAAGATATCCGAATCTTTTCACGATATTTTCCCAACCCCGTCATCCTCACACTAATTTGGAATTGGAAGAAATTATTCTTCAGGAAATAGAAAATATAAAAACCAGTCCGGTTACAAGCGAAGAATTAACCAAAGCCAAAAATATTATGAAAACGGAGTACATTAAAAACCTTGATTCTAATTCCAAAATTGCATCTATGTTGACTTATTATGAAGTTCTGTTGGGTGATTACAGATATATCTCTGAATATCCCAAAAAAATTGATCAGGTTACTGCTGAAGACATAATGAAAGTTGCCGAAGTTTACTTTACCAAAACGAACCGCACAATTGCCGTCCTGGAAAAAAAGAAGGATTAAGGGAATATTAATATGAACGCAAGAATTAATTATCTGTTTAAATATTGCCTTCCTTTTCTTATAAATCTGATATTAATGACTGGAGGTGTACTATCGGCACAAGCTGCTTCCGGTTCTCCATTAACTTCACCGGATAAACTTAAGTACGCTCCCCTGCAATTCAATCTGCCGCAAACCCAGCGCGTGGTTCTTGATAATGGAATTGTTCTTCATATTCTGGAAAACCATGAACTGCCTTTGGTTAATATTAATGCTCTGGTTAAAACAGGAAAAATGTATGATCCGCAAGGCAAGGCGGGAGTTGCCGAATTGACGGCCTATGTCATGAGAACGGGGGGCACAAAGAAATTAAACAGCACAGAAATCGACAAGCAGCTTGATTCCATAGCCGCATCGGTGTCCATCAACATGTCTCTGGAATCCGCGCAGATTAATTTTTCTGTCTTGAGAGAAAACCTGAAAAAAGGAATCGACCTGCTTTCACAAATCGTCATGCAACCGGCTCTGGAAAAGGATAAATTCGAACTGGCGGTGCAATTAAAAAAAGAAGAGCTCAGAAGAATCAAAGATGATCCGCAAAAGCTTGCCTTCCGTGAATTCAACAAACTGATCTATGCCAATGATCCGCGCGGTTCTTTCTCATCTTACAATTCTCTGGCCAATATTGAGCGAAATGATCTGTTTGAATTTCACAACCGTTTTTTCCTGCCGAATAATATCATCTTCGCTGTCAGCGGTGATATAACCCGGGAAGAGGCTGTCGAAATATTCAAACGTTATTTAGGCGAATGGCAACCAGGGGAAATCCCGGCTTATATTCCTCCTCCAACCGGAAAATCAAAGCCCGGAATTTACTGCATCGACAAGAATCTTCCCCAATCCACAATTGTCAGCGGGCAATTTACGACGAGCAAAACCGATCCTGATTTTTACTCTTTCAGCGTACTTGATTTTATCATCGGCAGCGGAGGCTTTTCTTCCAGAATTTTCAGCGCCGTTCGCAATAATGAGGGACTGGCGTACAGCGCCGGCAGTTTTTACCGGGCGAGACCGGCGTACGGAGTTTTTGGAACTTACGCTTTTACTAAAACGCCTTCAACCATGAAGGCACTTTCCCTGATTAACTCAATACTGGAAAAAATTAAAACGAATACAATCACGTCCGGGGAAACTAACTGGGCAAGACAATCCATAATCAATGGCTTTGTTTTTTCTTTTGATACTCCAGAGCATATTGCCTGGCAGCAGGTCCATCTCGAATCAGAAAAGCTGCCTGCGGACTTTTTAATTAATTACCGGGACAATATAGAAAAAGTCTCTGTTAAAGATCTGAACAACGCTGCAGTCAAATATCTGGATAAAACAAAAAATGTTGTCTTGATTTTAGGAGACAGCAAAAAGTTTGACAAATCCTCTGCAATTGAAGATCAGCTTATTTTTATTATTCCCGAAGAATAAATTTTTAATTAAAGGAAACTTTATGATTAACAACGATGAATTTAAAAGAATATCTCAAAGAATCGATTCATACCGCGAAGACATGATTGAATTGCAGATCGCTCTCAGTGCGGTCTCCGCCATAGGACCGGAAAACGGCGGAGACGGAGAACTGATGAAAGCCGGGTTATTAGAAACGCGTCTTGTACAAATGGGATTTAAAAACTTCCGGCATTGTGACGCGAAGGACGAAAGAGTTTCCTCCGGCATCCGCCCCAATTTCATCACAACAATTGAAGGTAAAAATAAAAACAGGTTTATCTGGATTATTACGCATATGGATATCGTACCTCCCGGCGAATTGCGCCTCTGGAGTCACGATCCATACAGTGCTTACGTTAAAAACGGGCATATTTTCGGCCGCGGTGTTGAAGACAACCAGCAGGACATGGTTGCCTCTATCTTTGCCGCCAAAGCCTTTATCGACGAGGGACTGGTGCCGGAAAATTCCATTAACCTCACTTTTGTTGCCGATGAGGAAACATCAAGCAATAAGGGATTGTATTACATGATAGATTTCGCCGATCCTCTTTTTAATAAAGACGACCTGATAGTTGTTCCCGATTCGGGAAACCCCGAAGGATCGTTAATCGAGGTTGCTGAAAAAAGCATGCTCTGGCTCTGTTTCAAAACAAAAGGCAAGCAATGTCACGGATCTAATCCGCACCTTGGTAATAATGCTTTTGTCGCGGCATCGCATCTGGTGACAAAATTAGTTAAATTGAAAAAATTATTTCCCGAATCTGATCCTCTTTTTGATCCGCCGCAAAGCACGTTTGAACCGACAAAAAAAGAGGCTAATGTCGGTAACATCAACACTATCCCCGGTGAAGATATCTTCTGTATGGACTGCCGTGTTCTGCCGAACTACGATTTACAGGATGTCATGACGGCAATACAAAAAATAGTTCGTGGAATTGAAAATAAATTCAAAGTTCAGATAGAAATATCCATAGCGCAATATGTGCAATCGGCAAAGCCGACCTCTTCCGATGCTCCGATCGTTCAAATGCTTACAAAAGCCATTAAGGAAGTGTATGGTGTCAAAGCATATCCCGGAGGTGTCGGAGCAGGAACGGTTGCGTCCTACATACGCAAGAAGAATTTCCCGGTCGCCGTTTGGTCTAAGACCAACCAGACAGCTCATCAACCTGACGAAAACTGCCCTATTGACAACATGCCGGGCAATGCCAAGGTATTTGCTCACCTATTCCTGCAAAAATAATTATTAAAAACTCCTGAAAACACTATGATTTAATGCGTTTATTATTTTAAAAAACAAGCATTTGAAAGCTTCCGAAGGCCTTATCAATTATATTGCATTGGATAAATCAAAATGATAGAAGGAATCATTAATGTTTTGAATTTGTTTTGCGTTGTAAATAGAGTGCTGACAATTGGATAAGAATACAATTTTAGAGGCTGACAATTACTTGAAGCAGGCAACCAAAAACATTGCTGTAGAGAAAATTTCTTTTTCCAACCATAACCTGCTGAAAAATCTCTGCGGCGAACATGATAAGAATCTAAAGTTTATCGAAAAGCTGGAGCCCGTCAAATTAAAAGCCTGGGGAAATAATATTACTGTCTCCGGCAAAAGTGACAACGTTGGTAAAATCAGCTCTATGCTGAAACAGCTCTATTCTATAATGGAAAAGGGCTGGCATATTCAACCGGCCGATATTGACTATGCTCATCGCATTCTTTCCGAAGATATAACTTTCGAGTTGGATCGTATCTTTCTTGATACGGTTCTTATATCTTCCAAGAAACGTGTAATTACTCCCAAAAGTATAGCCCAACGGCTTTATATTGAATACATGAGAAATTTTGATATGGTCTTTGCGATAGGCCCTGCCGGAACAGGGAAAACATATCTGGCTATGGCAATGGCTGTATCCTTTTTAATGGAACGGAAAATTCAAAGGATAATTTTAGCTCGCCCTGCCGTCGAAGCAGGAGAGCGACTGGGGTTTTTACCCGGAGATCTGGCAGAAAAAGTAAATCCATATCTTCGCCCCCTTTATGACGCCCTTTATGATATGATAGACATGGAAAGAGCAACAGCTCTTATCAGCAAGGGCTTTATTGAGGTCGCACCTCTTGCCTTCATGCGTGGCCGAACACTAAATGATTCGTTTGTTATCCTGGATGAGGCTCAGAATACCACATCCGAACAAATGAAAATGTTTCTGACCAGGCTTGGATTTGGTTCTAAAGCTGTAATTACCGGAGATATCACACAGATTGATCTGCCTTCGGAAAAAGTTTCCGGTTTGGTTGAAGCGGAACAAATATTGAAGAAAATCGACCTTATCCGTTTTATTCATTTTTCGGAAATCGACGTTGTCCGGCATCCGCTGGTTCAGGATGTCATCAGAGCTTATAAACGTTTATGTAAAGAAAAACCTATAGATTCTGATAAGTAAATTATATGAATTTTGTCGAAGTAATAAAAAATAAGATCCCCAAAATGCTGAAAAAGCTTTGGGATAAAAACAATTTTTCCTTTGAATTTTTGAATAACAGAACTTTTCAAAAATGGGCAATCGCTATTACCCTCTGTTTAATATTAGCAATCATGATGGCTCCTGAACTCCGCATCTATGAACCGGATTTTAAACTGGGTATGATTTCTCCCAGAAATATTAAAGCAGACTATTCTTTTCTGGTTGAAGATCCTCAGGCAACGGAACAGAAGAGAATAGAAGACGCGGAGAATGTTAAACCGGTTTATGATTACGACATTAAAGTTCAGAAAAATATAAAATCAAAATTACTCAAGTCTCTCTCATCCGCGTCAGAAAACTATAATAATCCGCTTCAGGGTAAAACATCGAAAAGCGGTGCTCTTGATGTAAGCAAATTACAAAAAGATAAGAAAAGTCTGGAAACAAATCTGGGCATTTATTTAAGTTCAGAAGAGTTTTACGTTCTTAACGAGCATAAATTTTCAGATGAACTCCGGCAAAAATTATCCAAATTGATCATTTCTTTCTATGACAATAAATTTATTACTAATAATGTTTTCAGCAAAACAGAAAAGCAGAAAGGCGTTATTGTCAGAAATTTAAAGACTAAGATTGAAGAAGAAATTACAGACCAGAATTTATTTTTCAACATGCAGGAAATTGACGCAGCACTTTTAAAAACAGTCAATATGATTTTTAAAGATGATGACGATAATTTGAAAGAAGCTGCTTTCTCTCTGATAAAAAAACTAATCGAGCCAAATTTAACTTTTAATAAAGAAGCTACCGAGAAGAAAAGACTGGCCATTATGGGAGAAACAAATTCGACATTTTTCCAGGTGCAGAAAAATGAAATGATTGTACGGGAGGGGGAAAAGATCGGTTATCTGGAATTAGCCAAATTGAATGCATTTTATAAATCCATTACGGATAAAAATTTTTCCAGAGTAACAATTCTCCTGGGATTCTTCTTAACCTCCTTGTTTCTTTCCATCGTCCTTTATCTATGGCGCACAAGAAACTGGGTTACAACTTCCGCCCGTTCCAACGTGGATTTATTAGTATTCGGCATTATTGCGCTTCTGCAAATATTATTTATCAAAATGGGAATTTTCATCTCTCTTGCAGTTAACAAAGCTTTTCCGTTTTTGCCGACCGAATCCTGTTTCTACGCCATACCCTTTGCATTCGGAGCAATGACTATCGCCATATTAATTAATAGAAATGTTGCTATGATAGTAAGCGTACTTACGTCTCTAATGATTGGTTTTATTTTTGACGAAAAAATCATCTTCCCTCTCTTTTCCTTTTTGGGTTCAGTCGCCGCGTCTTATCAAATCGTCCGTATTCGTCAGCGTTCAGTTTTCCTGAGAATCGGTCTCTTTCTTGGAATTATTAATATGGCCGCGATTATATGCCTTAATCTTATTACCGGTAATTTATTCAATGATTTATTTTTACGATTGCTTCTCGGACTTGTCGGTGGAGTCTTTACAGGAATACTTGTCGCCGGAATTACTCCTATTTTTGAAAGTATTTTCGGATTTATAACAGATTTTAAACTGCTGGAGCTGGCCAATTTAAATCAGCCTCTTTTTCAGAGAATGATAATTGAAGCGCCCGGAACATATCATCATAGTATCATTGTCTCATCCATGGTCGAGTCTGCCGCCGAAGCCATCGGATCCAATTCACTTCTGGCAAAAGTCAGTGCATATTACCACGATATCGGCAAGTTGATGAAGCCGCAATATTTTATTGAAAATCAGCTTACCAGCGAAAACAAGCACGATAAGCTTTCACCGAAAATGAGCAGCCTGATTATAATATCCCACGTAAAAGACGGATGCGAACTGGCTGCCAAAGCCAAACTTGGTCCACAAATTATTAACATAATCCGTGAACATCACGGCACAAGCATAGTCAGCTTTTTTTACGACAAGGCCAAAAAAGATAAGGATGAATCCATTCGTTCTTTATCGGAAAGCGACTTCCGGTATCCCGGACCGAAACCGCAAACGAAAGAGGCCGGATTGGTAATGCTGGGGGATGTTGTTGAAGCGTCTTCACGCACGCTGTCTAATCCGACTCCGGCGAGAATTCGTTCTCTGGTCAGGGAAAGAATTGAACGCATTTATATGGACGGACAACTTGATGAAAGTGAATTAACTCTAAAAAACCTCAACACGATAGCTGAAACATTTACAAAAATCCTTACCGGGATATTTCATCACCGTGTTGATTATCCGGAACCAACACAGAAAGAAACTAACGGTAAAAAATAAATCAATGAAATTACAGATCGACAACAATCAAAACATAATTAAAATAAATAAACGCAAAATTCGCAGCACGGTTTTAAAAACATTAAAGATTCTGGATTGTGCGAATAAAGAAATCAGTTTATCTTTTGTCGATAATGAAAAGATAAAAAAGTTAAACAAACAATATCTGGGCAAAGATAAGCCGACTAATGTTATTTCTTTTTCTTTCCTGGAAGGCGAATATAGTGATATAAATCCCCATATTATGGGAGATATAATTATCTCCACCGAAACAGCTCAGAGAGACGCCCTTCGCGGAAATTTAACCTTATCTCAGGAAATCGATTTTTTGATAATCCATGGAATTTTGCACCTGCTCGGTTATAATCATGAAAACACGACCAGAAAAGAAATAAATAAAATGCATCAAAAAGAAAAAGATTTATTCAAAGCTCTTTATGGCTGTGATGCCTGCTTAATTTAATATTATCACTGGAGGATCATAATGGATTTTTCTTTTAAAAATAAAGTTGTTTTAATTACCGGAGGCAGTCGCGGAATAGGCCGGGCAATCGCTTTGAGAATGGCTCAAGCCGGCGCCGATGTTGTAATCACCAGTCGTAAAATATCCGACCTGGAAAAGGTAGCGGAGGAAATAACTAAAACAGGAAGTAAATGTCTTCCCTTTGCCGCTCATATCGGCAGAATGGATGAAATAAACAATCTTGTTCAGAATGTTGTTAAGGAGTTCGGAAAAATTGACATTCTCATAAACAATGCCGGAACAAGTCCCACAATGGCCCCGGCTATTGAGATAGACGAGCGCGCCTGGGATTCCGTTATGAATCTGAATTTAAAAGGATTATTTTTCCTGAGTCAGGCGGTAGCGCGTATAATGAAAGAAAAAGGCGGTGGCAAGATTATCAATGTTTCATCTACCGCAGGAATCACTCCTGACATACTTCCCGTTTATTCTATAAGCAAAGCCGGCGTGATTATGGCCACGAAAGTAATGGCTAAAGAATGGGCTATTTACAATATTCGTGTAAATGCTATCGCTCCGGGAATTACAAATACACGCTTCAGCGAGGCTATTGTAAGCAATAAGGATATCCTCAATATAGCAATGAGCAGAACTCCGCTGGGTCGTCCGGCCGAACCTGAAGAAATGGTCGGAGCCGTTATGTATCTGGCTTCGGATGAATCAAGTTATGTTACCGGCCAAACACTTGTGATAGATGGTGGCATGATTATATAGCATTAAGATCAATCTAATGATATTTCTTCAAATCATATCATCACAACAGAGATTTCAATCAATCCTTAAAAAAACATTGAACTGAAATCAATGATAAAGTAACATATAAGCATGAAGGTATATTTAAAAATATTATTTATTAATTTTGGCAGAAGTTTATTCCTGCGAATTGCTGTGGCAGTTTTAGCTGCTTTTATAATTACCACAGCCAATATTGCTCACGCTGATATCTACAAGTATGTGGATGAGGAAGGAGTTCTCCACTTAACCAACGTGCCTACCGATCATAAGGTTAAGTATGTTTTGATTCTTAAAGAAAAACGAATTCTTTTCAACGCCAATCTTGACGTAACCAAATACGATGAGCTTATAACAAAAGCTGCAAATAAATTTAAGCTGGATTCTGCACTGATCAAAGCAGTTATTAAAGCTGAATCAAATTTTAATCATAGGGCTGTCTCACGGGTCGGGGCACAGGGTTTAATGCAATTAATGCCCTCGACGGCATCCGCTCTGAACGTTGATGACAGCTTTCATCCCGAAAAAAATATTGAAGGCGGAGCACGTTATCTGCGCTATCTAATCAATACTTACAAAGGTGATCTAACTCTGGCCCTGGCCGCTTACAACGCCGGAGAAAAAGCTGTCTCCAAATACAATTACAACATTCCTCCCTATCGCGAGACCCAGAATTACGTTAAGCGCGTTCTCAGTTTCTATAAATCTTACAGCAATCTATGAACCCTGTTAGACTCCGGTCTAAAGGTCAGGGCTTTCTGGATTGCTTTTATTTCATTTTCCATTCATTCCCGATTTGAAAAGCGGGACTCTCCGGGTCTAACGGGGTGAATTTATCGACTACTTTCTTCGATATTTAAGTATTTCCGTATTTGCGCCAGCTTTTTTTCCTTAATACCTCTGATTTCCATTAATTGGTTGACACTTTTAAAACGTACCAACTTCTTACGTAAGTTCAATATTTCTTCGGCTGTCGTTTCACCAATGCCTTTTATTAAAATCAATTCTTCTTTTGTGACTTGATTGACATCAAGAGGCATTCCCAAAGCCAACCTTTTGGCTCCGTCCATCTTCGTAACATCAATGTTTTGATTTCCTGATTCGGAATTAATATTTATTTTCATTCCATTCTTAAGTTTAAAGTCCGGAGACGAAAACATTGCACCAATACCGGCATCTTTTAATAATTGTCCAAAAGAAGTTTCAGAGCCAACGAAGTAAACTCCTTTCTGTTGATTACCTGCCACAATTTCTATTGCCAGTGCATTATCCATTTGATCGATAAAAACAGGAAATTCAGGGCTAAAAAATAAATTGTAATAATTAATAAAGGGGATAATCGCCATAATTAAACAAACGGCGATCATCCCCTTTATTTGATTTTCAGAAATAATCATGGATTTATTTTTTCTTTTCCAACCCGAAAGCATCATGCAATGCAGTAACAGCAAGCTCTGTATATTTTCTTTTAATAATACATGATATCTTGATTTCCGATGTACTGATCATCATGATATTGATACTTTCGTTGGCTAAAGTTTTAAACATCTTGGCCGCGACACCTGAATGACTAACCATTCCTACTCCGATTATAGATACCTTGGCTACATCATCATCAACCTCAACTCTTTTTGCGCCGACTGCTTTGGCCGTGGCATTTACTATTTTCTGCGCTTCCTTCATCTCTTTTTTAGACACAGTAAAAGTAAGATCGGTATGCCCCTCCGCACTGACGTTCTGAATAATCATATCGACACTGATATTGTGTTCCGACAAAGGCGTAAATAAACTGGCGGCCACGCCCGGTTTATCGGGAACATGCACTACGGTGATTTTTGCCTGATCCTTATCGTAAGTAACACCCGAAAGAACTTCTCTTTCCATTTCCTTATCCTCCTTAGTCACAAGTGTTCCTCCTTCATCGGTAAAAGTTGATTTCACGTAAACAGGAACATTATATTTTTTTGCCATTTCGACTGAACGAGGTTGTAAAACCTTTGCACCCGTCATAGCCATTTCCAACATTTCATCATAAGATATTTTATTTAATCTGCGGGCCTTAGCGCATACATTAGGATCAGTAGTATAAACACCGTCAACATCCGTAAAGATATCACATCGATCAGCTTTTAAAGCAGCAGCAAGAGCTACCGCGCTTGTATCGGAACCGCCACGCCCGAGTGTCGTAATATTATTATCTTTATCTACACCTTGAAAACCGGCGATAACTACAATCGTTTCCTTTTTCAGTTCTTTCTTAATTTCTTTCGTGTCGATAAGATTGATTCTGGCCTTTTTATGGGCTGTGTCCGTCAGTATTTTAACCTGAAAACCTAAAAATGATTTTGCCCGATAACCCATGGAATTCAAAACAATGGCTAAAAGAGTTATAGTAACATGCTCGCCTGTTGATATTAAGGAATCAAATTCTCTTTCATTAGGGGATTCAGCACCTTGATGTGCAAGGGCAATAAGCCTGTCAGTTTCTCCGGCCATTGCTGATAAAACTATCACGACTTCATTACCTGCTTTTTTTTCTCGAATTGCCTTAGCGGCAACGTTTTTTATTTTTTCAATATCCGCAACCGATGTTCCCCCGAATTTCTGAACAATCAAAGCCATTTTGTTTAACCTCCACTTTTATATCTTACTAATTCTTTCAGTCTGTCTTTTAATCCTTTTATAATAATTTTTCGCTTGTTTTCATCAACATATTCAAAACTTATAAAGAAAGCATCAGCCGGAAGAATTTGAATTATTTTCTCCGCCCACTCGATTACACAAATACCATTTGCGCAAAAATATTCTTCATAACCTAAATCTTCAAATTCAGAGTAACCCTTCAGCCGGTATACATCAAAATGATAAAGCTTACAGCGGGCGGGATATTCATTAATCAAAGTAAAAGTCGGAGACGTAATCTGATATTTTTCGTTTACCCCCAGACCACGTGCTAAACCACTTGCAAAACAGGTTTTACCTGACCCGAGTTCACCCGACAATGCTAAAACATCACCTGCTTCTAGCTTTTTACCAATGAAGAATGCTATTTCCTCAGTCTGTTTTGCACTTTCAGATATTATTTCAATCTTTGTGTTCTTCTGACTCATTTAAAATAGCTATAAAAAGTTTAATGCCTCTTCTAAATCAAAGATGATAT
>AWGX01000409.1 GCA_000495415.1 Smithella sp. ME-1
AAACAACCAGGGCTGTGGATAATATGCTTCAACAGAACCCGTGGCTTCCCGCTCAAACCAAATCATTCATTAATGAATGGGCAAACATTTATAAAAAAGTCATTAGCGATTTCAAAGATGCCGTCGATCAAAATTATTCCAAAATGGAAGAATACATAGCATCAGAAGGCGAAGCATCAAAAACAAAGACCAGGAAATAAATAAAGCAGGTCACCCTTAAG
>AWGX01000410.1 GCA_000495415.1 Smithella sp. ME-1
CAAAAGTGCGTTGCACCTTGTATACAATACAGTTATTACTTGGGATAATCATAATAATTGAAGCAATCCGGTTAGTCCCGGATGCAGCTGGAGCGAGAGCTTTTTTGCACCTTTGAAGCACAAACCTCCAATGTCACTCCACAAATGGACAAAACTTTTAAAATCCCAATTACCCAATAATCATCAATATTCCAAATTTTCATAAATTCGAATAATTTTCTACTTTCCCGAACATTTGAATTAACCCTCCCGATCCGACCATCATCTCCATCGTACGGGTAAAGCATTTGATTCCCAGGCAAACAGAATTTCCAAAAATCATAAGATTACTGATAATCAAGTCAACGATGAGGGCAAATAATCAAATGCTTTACCCCTACCCCATCGGCTGCCATTACAAAAACATTTCTAAGATTTTTATGATTTTATGATTGATTGTGAAAGATTTGATACCCATTTGACATCATTTACCAAATAATCCGTGGATCCTTAAGGGTAAATGACATATCCTAAATGGAACTTATGATTTCCTAAAAGAAATTTTATTCAATATTAAACAAACATTGTTATAATAGTAATGAGAATAGAGAACAATCGTTCTGGTTCGGTAAAGATATTTTTAACAGGAAAACTGATAATGCAACCTACACAATACGACGAAAAAAAAGCCACGCAAGTAGCAGCTTATTTTCTCTCAAAATTCAACAACCGCGTTAGCAAATTAAAATTAATGAAATTAATGTATATTGCCGACCGGGAATCCTTCCGGGTCTGTGGTGAACCCATTACCTATGATGATTATTGTTCCATGCCTCATGGACCGGTTCTGAGCAAAACTTATGACATTATGAAAGGTGATACCGATCATACATATTGGGACGATTATATTATTCAAAAGAACGAAAGAGAAATTGCCCTGCTCAAGAATCCTGGAATTGGAAAACTCAATATAGAAGAGACTGATATTTTAGAATCAGTTTTTTCGCAATATGGTAATTATTCTCCTTCAGCTTTGAGAAATATTACCCATAATTTTCCGGAATATGTGGAAACAAAAAGCAGTAAACCAATCCAGTACCAGCAAATCATGCAGGGCATCGGAATACCTGAAAAAGAGATAGAACAATTATTAAAATCCTACAGTGAATCCGTAGATTTATAATTTTCATGAGTATCGCAGCCAACATCGAAATCGGGGATATTTATCGCATTCCCAATCCAAAATATCCTGAAGAGCATTTTCACGTGGTGATTTTGCAAAGGATAGTTCAAACTTAATTCTTTGTGTTCCACTTAATTCCTTTGATAAGTTGGATAAAAGATTGCAGGATCCATCCTGCCTGTTAGAACCCAAAGACATTCCTGAATTACTTACCAAAAGAACTCAGGTTACCTACAAAAAATCAATGCTAATAGAGAAAAAAATCTTGATTGATTATATTGATTCTGGAAAAACCAGATGTAGAGCCAAAGCTTCCCAGAAAATTGTTGAAAGAATTCAACATAAATTACAGGGTTCAAGAAAAACGCCTTTCGAAATACTGGATTTTTATATGCAGAATAAAATAAACTTTAAATAATAGAATTCTGTTCACTTAATGAATCCTGGTTGTAAATAAGCATATAATAAAATCATCATCCACCCCAAGGAGGGTCTCCATGCCACTATACAAACTCGACTCAGGAAAAACCATCCAGATCAAACCCGGCACATTTCCATTGGAACGCCACCTGCAAAGACTCTTCGAGCAAAATCTTGAAGATTTGTTAGGCGTACGGTTTATTGCATCCGAAGTGACCACCGGTGACCGCCAGAGAGGTCGCATCGACACCCTGGGCATTGATCAGGATGGCAACCCAACCATTATCGAATACAAGAAATCCGCCAAAGATAATGTCATCAACCAGGGACTTTTTTACCTGGATTGGTTGGTCGATCATAAAGGTGATTTCACCCTCCTGGCGCAAAAGTATCTGAAGAAAGATGTGCTCATCGATTGGTCAAACCCGCGATTGATCCTGATTGCGGAGAGTTTCTCCGAATATGATAAATACGCCATCAACCGCATGGGATCCAATATTTCTTTGTGGGTGTATCGTCTCTACGGGAAAGATCTGCTCTACCTGGATGAAATGATAACCACCAACACATTAACGGAAAAGAAAACCGGTTTAGAACGAGCCAGGACCCAAAAACCGGATGGGGACGAGCTGGAGGTTTACACAATCGAATCCCATCTGCAGGGAAAATCTCAAAGTGTTGTTGGTTTATTTGAAAGCTTGAGAACCCACATCTTCCAGCTCAACACAGATGACACCCTGATAGAAAAAGCAACCAAGAATTACATCGCCTTCCAGCATGGCAAGAACTTTTGCGAGGTCTGGGTGCAAACCAGTAAATTAAAAATCTGGATTGATATGCCTCCCGGTGAAGTGAAGGATCCCTTCACCATCACACGCGATGTCTCAAAAGTGGGGCATTGGGGAACCGGAGACCTGGAGGTGACGCTGGAGAACGAAACCCAGCTGGATCAGGTGATGGATTTGATCGAGCAGGCGTTTCGGTTGACGGTGTAATAAAAAATAATTTTTTATTACTCATAACTCTCAGATAATCATAATATCCATAATGTTTAATGAAGTGATAATTTCGCTCTTGACAATATATATTAATTGTATATACTGTATATATATCATTTACACGAGATTTTTTCTCTTAAGAGGTATAAAATGTTAATGCGATTTCGGGTCAGCAATTTTCTCTCCTTTCGAGATGAGGTTGAACTTTCTATGATAGCTGGACCATCCCTTAATCTCCCTAATCAAATTATAAAATCTGGAAGATTGGGAATAGATTTATTACGAGGTGCTGCCGTATATGGTGCTAACGCATCCGGAAAATCTAATCTTATTAAAGCAATTCGTTTCGCAAGTGAGTTTATTATAAATGGCGTAAAACGTGATGAGAAGATAAGTGTAAAACCGTTTAAGATCGATCCTGATTATCAACATAAACCAACAAAATTTGAATTTGAATTCCTTGTAAAAGAAAAAGCTTACCTTTATGGTTTCGAAATACAGTCAGATTTAATTTTATCTGAGTGGTTGTATGAACTGAAGAAAAAAACCGAACGTATGTTGTTTGAAAGAGTGACTAATCCAGACAACAAAGTGAAGGTAGATGTAGGAATCAAATTAGAAACAAAACAAGACAAGGAATTTTTAATTAAATTTTCTGAAGGAACAAGAAATAATCAATTGTTCCTTGCTAAATGTTATGAAGACCAAAATATTCATTATTTTGATTTAATTGTTGAGTGGTTTAAAAATCTTGAGTTTGTTTTTCCTAAATCAAAATACAAAAAGTTTCCGTTGGACGTAGTAAGAGAAAACAAGATTCTTAATGAAATTACGCATTATCTTAAACAGTTCGATACAGGTGT
>AWGX01000411.1 GCA_000495415.1 Smithella sp. ME-1
CGGCGGGCGTCTTTTTCAACCGCAACTTTTTTCTTATTTTCTTTTTCCGCATAATCGGCAATGAATTTTTTCAGCGGCTCGTCGCTCATCACCATGCCTATTAGTTCTTCCCGCGATTTTAAAGCGGGCCCGACAACAGTGTTTTTCTCCTTTTCAATACGGTCTATCAGCTCTCCACGCAGTTCGTGAACCATAGCTTCTTTAGAAACGCTTTTGGTTGTATTCAAATATTCGGATAACTTGACCGGTTCCGCCGGAATGACAAAAGCGTTGCCGGAATAACGTATAAAAGTAATCAGCCGGCGCAACGCCCCCGTGTGCTCCGTTTGTCCGAAAAGAATATTGATAACACTCTCATCTTCTTTCTCGCGCCTGCGTCCGTAAGAAACCAGAACAGGCACGACAAAAATAGGGAAATCGACTTTCTTTTGGACATTAAGCAGGCTTGCTATCGCGCTTTCCGCAGATCTGTTTTCAATGAATTCCGATTCACCGAGATGAATCACGATGCTCTTTTTTTGATTAATTGTTCGCTCGATATACGCCAGTTTGCCCATCCACGCCTTTTGCTCCTTACCCAAACGTCGCAAAAAGGAAGACCACAAAAATTTAAGCATTTGCGGCAGGGGCTGCCAGAACGACATATTCATTCCATGACAATACACAGGAACAGGAATCACCTTGCGTTTGAAAAGCTCATAGATGACAAGGCTGTTTAGTTCGCTTCTTTGGTTCAAAGCGTAAACTACAACTCCTTCGGCAGAAAGTTTCTTAATCGCGTCAACGTATTCATCGGCAATGGAAACCCGCGAAAGAAATGTTTTCAGAAGCCGGAATTGCAGAAAATTCTGTTCATCGTAAATATTTCCGGAATAATATTCTTTATTTTGATCTGGTTTGACTGAACTCATCGTTTCTTTCATTAGTTGGATCTCCTGCGGCGCAAGCCAATAAATCCCTATAACAATACAACCTCCCACAAGTCATGGCATATTCTTTCCCAACCTGGAGCGGAAGTTCCAGGTTTTTGGATTGAAATTCTTCGCCAATAGCAAAGGGGGAGGTTTAGAATTTAACTTTAATTTTTTTTCTACATATAATATACATGTTCAACCAGCCGTTATAAATATTTCAGCAGATTGATCTTATATTTCCTGACAAAATATTAATCATCTTCATTTTTAAATTCAACTGGAAAACGTTCCTTCATATAATCATGAACATACTCTCTCACTTCAGACGCCATATTAAAAGAAAAAGCTTTATCCAGCAATATTTTTGATTCCTTCAACGTTGATTCTCTTATGATTTTCTTTATACGTGGAATGGCCAGATGATTCATGCTCAATTCATCCAATTCCATTCCCAGAAGAATCAATGTACACATCGGATCACCAGCCATTTCACCACACATCGACACACTAATACCTGCTTCATGAGCCGTATCCACTGCACTCTTTACCAATTTCAAAACTGCCGGATGCAAAGGTTCATATAAATACGTTAAACGTTCATTGGACCTGTCAATGGCCAGAGAATATTGAATCAAATCATTTGTGCCGATACTGAAAAAATCCACTTCACGTGCCAGTTTATC
>AWGX01000412.1 GCA_000495415.1 Smithella sp. ME-1
TTCTTCATTCTTTCCTCCTTAATTTAAGTATATTCTAAACTAACATTTTCAAATGATAGTTCTTCAACTCTAAATTATTTTCAACATCTTCCCAAATTATGAATACAATAATGTATAAGCCAAAAAAGGCATAATACATTTTTTATGTTTTGTAAATAATAATTTTAGAGGGAGAAAATAGAAACCCCGGGAGGGTGCCCGTCCTCCCGGGGTTTAATTAAAAGTTTAAACAAACGTTCGCTTAAGTCTTAGAAAGTAAGAGTCAGCTTGTTGATGAACATATAATTATTGGTAATTTCATGAGCATTACCGGGATTATCACAACCCTTAAAAATGTCACCGGTAAACAGGTAACCGGCACCCAGCATATAGGTCAGGTTATTGGTAATCTTGTAGGTACCGACAAGGTCGACTTCCCAACCGTAGGTCGTACCGGGAGTAGGACCTTTGCTGGTGGTCATAGGAGCCTTGTCAGCCTTTGCCCATGATACAGACATCATTACGTTAGACTGAGGAGTAGGCTGTACACCAACTCTTCCCTGAGCAAACCAGGCATTGCTCATCGGGCCGGCAAGATTAGCAGGTTTGAAACCAGAAAGGCCGCCTATCCAGTAACCTATAACATCATTGTTGAACATAATCAGGCAGGGATTCCAGTCTACACCGGCGCTGCTGTAACCTTCAAGGCTATCGCTGGTACCGGGATCATCACCGGAAAGCCATGCAAAAGAACCGCCTACATTAGCAATGCCGAACTTGGCAGCGGCATCCAGGAAAACTCTCCATGCATCAATTTTTACATCGGTAGAGGTAGGGGATTCATAATCCTCGGCATCACCAAACGTATAAAAACCTTCGCCCTGCAGAGCTACCGGTCCAATCGCTGTTTTAAAATAGGGATTCACGGTGTAGGCTCTTGTTATATAATCAGAACCAGGCTTGTTTGTTGCATCACGGCCGTAGATCAAAAGAACGCCGGCTTCGCCGTTGACTTTGTCATTCTTGAATTTATAAACGCCACCAACCCGATAAGAGTCGTAATCCTGATCGGTCGATGAGGCACTGGTAACAGCGCTATAACTGTAGTCAGTCATTTTAGCGATCATCGCTACAACAGAGAATGCTCCGAAAGTGTTATCGTATCTAATCTGACCGGTGGGAGTTGCTTCGCCGTTATTACCGAAGATTGTTCCCCAGGTGGATTCTTTCTGATAACCAACACGGAACTGGCCAATGGGCGCTGTGTAATCAATATAGACCAGGTCAAAGGCGATGTTTTCATTTTCAGCTCTGGTGCCTGCTGATCTGGGATCATAATCATCATCATCATCTTTTCCACCGTATCCTGATCTCTGACCGCCCCAGATTCTTTCCATGGCG
>AWGX01000413.1 GCA_000495415.1 Smithella sp. ME-1
TCATGAAACAAAATACCATTTCATGATGAAATAACATTGTCATTTCATCATGCTTGTGCTAAGCAAATTTTTTATTGAACATAAATATAATAATAAATACAGCACTTAAGTACGTTTACGCCCCTTATTCCGGATAGAGCGATGCATGAAATACAAATCGTATTTTAATGAAACAGGACTGAATTGATATTAAGGAGATGAAACGATGGAAGAAGATAAAGTAGATTTAAGCGTAACAATGAACGCGTTATGGAATGCTTTTCCTTCGGTAGCCAGTTTTATCGACTTTAAAGAAACGGATCGTGAAGTTTCCGTACGGGCAATTCCCCGAATTATAAAGTTTGCGTACAAAAATAATATTATTCCAAAAGAGACTGAAAAAGCATTTATTGAATTTCTTGCCGGTAACAAAAACATTGATATAGACAAACCTCTGCCTGAAGAATTGACTTTTTCCGATGTTGTTGATGCCCTCTGTGGTAGTTCTTCTGTAAACTCTCTCATCATGCAATTAGAAAAAATAACAAAAGAATTATCTCTGCCGATAATTAAAGCGACGATGATTACAAGATTGAAAAAGCACTTTATACTGAATACGGCCAAACAGCGCTCTTTGCTCAGGATACTCGCATACAGACTGGCTCAGAAACGACCGGACTTAAACTGGCATTATGAAATGTTATCTAAAATAACAATCGGTTCGGCAAAAGCTGATACTGCAAAAGAAAAAGTCGGAGTAACCATTACACTGCATCTTCAGGGCAAAGGTGAAATAATTACTCCCGTAGATATAAACTGGCTAAAAATTGAATTATCAAAGTGCATCGAGTACCTCAATCTTGTCAGTCATATTAGCAATAAAAACATTATCTCCAGCGGCGCGGCTGCTTTCAGCCTAAAGTTACCGAAAAAACAGGGACCGATGGAGCAACCACGCCTCTATGACAGAGCTATACGCGATAGTTTGGCTATTGCCCACCAGATGGCTGTCCGATGGCTTCTTTGTGAATATAGCAGTCCTCAAAAAAAACTTGTTGTTATCATTCATGCCGGTTTGGTTGCCGAAACTAATCTGATAATACAACCTCTTTTAGAAACAAAACTTACAGGGGAAACAGGTATATATCTGACTGATTATGCCCGCTTATGCGCGCGTGTTGCCGAAGTCAAAGTCGGGTTTGAACGCTACAAGAATAATTCCCTTGCTGACGAAAGTAATATTAGCGACATTTGGGCTGTCAAATATTTTATGTCTTACAACTATTACACCTATATTCCTTATTTACTGGAAGAGAAAATGCTTCCTATACATAAAACAGCGCCATCCTACATAAAATTCCAGCAAGCCCTTTACTTTCCGGAAATGTTTTCAGAAAGCCCGTTTGAAGCGCTCCGGGCATTGCAACATTTCCCTCATAGCAGCCTGCTGTTAATTGAAATTGCCAAGGTACTCCGCGGCCGGCAGATGCTATATGAAGCGGAGACAATTATTTCTAATATATTATTGTCAGATCCTCGTAATGTTATTGCCAGACTCGTGCGAATGCTTACATTTGAAAATATAGCTCACATAAATAATGATTTTTTTACTTCCGAACTGGCCTTTGAGCGGGCAATAGCGGAAAGTGAGTTTATAGTCAGACGTTGCCATAACGATGAAATAAGCTGGAATGAAATCGGACTTCTCTATTACGGTAGAGCAAAAAGATATGTTAATTATCTCCGGTCAGATAATGCATCAGATGCGCAGAACGTTACTAAAGAAGATGTATTAAATAATTTTCAAAAAGCAAAAGAATAT
>AWGX01000414.1 GCA_000495415.1 Smithella sp. ME-1
GATGATCATCTCATGGGTATTACCCATGTAATCCGCGGAGAAGATCATCTTTCCAATACAGCTCTTCAGCTGATGCTCTATCGTGCGTTTGATTTCCTGCCGCCAACTTTTGCGCATCATTCGCTGATTCTTGGTAAAGACCGCGCAAAACTTAGCAAACGTCATGGTTCTGTTTCTGTCGGCGAATTCCGCAAGCAGGGAATTCTACCGGAGGCGCTGATTAATTATCTGGGGCTTTTGGGAAGTTCATTTACAGATGCGCGGGAAGTGCTGTCCCGTGAAGAAATGATTAACGGATTTGCCTTGGAGCGCGCCTCCAAAAGCGGTGCGGTATTTGATGAAGAAAAACTTCACTGGCTGAACGCTATTTACATCAGAAATAGTAAAACAGAAGATTTAATCGAGCTACTTAAACCATTTATGGAACAGGCCGGTTATGATAAAATCGATTCTGTAGATCCAAAATGGCTCAATAATATAATTGATCTTATTAAAAACGATTTAACAACACTGGCAGAGATCGGCAATCATATAGACATTTTTTT
>AWGX01000415.1 GCA_000495415.1 Smithella sp. ME-1
AGCTTCCGGCATCCATGCCCGATACGTTTACGGCACCATCGAATTACCAATTAATAAGGTAATGAACTGGATCGGCGGATTTACAAATGCTCAGGCTGCACTTGATTTTATCGCTTCCGGCGGAACACCGGTAGCCGGAATCATATCAGGTGGTAAAATAGCGGCAGTACGCATGGAACATGTTTGGGTGGAAGCTTTTGTTAAATAC
>AWGX01000416.1 GCA_000495415.1 Smithella sp. ME-1
GGACAGATGAGCGTTTTTCAACAGCCCCTTTACTTTGTTTATTTGCGCAGATTGTACTTAATCATCTTCAGCTGCAACCCCTTGCGGCTGAAACCAATTTTCTTGGCGGCATTAGTAACATTCCAACCCGTTTCCTCAAGGCACTTGATAATCATCTGTTTCTCTACATTCTCCACCTGATCACGCATATATTCTTTAAAAGGTTTTTTGCTGTCATCTGTCGGCACAGCGGCGATCTTATCAATGGCAGTTTTGAACTCATCGGGAATTTCTCCAAGGGTAATCCTGCTATTTTTTGCCAGAAGCATCATTCTCTCGATAAGGTTCTCCAGTTCACGAATATTGCCCGGCCATTCATATCGTAAGAGCATTTCCCTGACCTCGTCATCCATTTTGACCGAACGCTCCAGTTTCCGGTTGAACTTTTCCAGAAAATAATCGACGAGCGGAAGAATATCTTCTTTTCTTGCTCTGAGCGGCGGAATATCGATGGGAAAAACATTAAGACGATAATACAAATCTTCACGAAAACTTCCGGTCTGCACCTGACGTGAAAGATTCTGATTGGTGGCAGCAATAATACGCACATCGACTTTAATGGTTCGCAAGCCGCCAACCCGCTCAAATTCCTGCTCCTGAATAACGCGAAGCAGCTTTACCTGCATCTCGCGCGGGATTTCCGCTACTTCGTCAAGAAATAATGTTCCCTTATGAGCCAGTTCGAATTTTCCCGGTTTGGTAATGGCCGCACCGGTGTAGGCTCCTTTTTCATAACCGAAAAGTTCGCTTTCCATCAATGTCGCTGCAATGGCGGCACAATTAAGTTTGATAAGAGGATTATTTTTACGCGGAGAATTGCGATGAATCGCTTCGGCAACCAATTCTTTACCAGTGCCCGTTTCACCTGTAATCATAACTGTCGTCGTTGTCGAGGCAACCCGTTTAATCGCATCGAATATTTCCAGTGTTTTGGGACTTACCCCGATAATGCCTATGCGTTCGATTTCAGCCGGCGGCAAAGATAATTCGCTTTCCTTTAAAGCGCGTGTTTTAATAGCCTTGGAAATGATATTCTTTAAATCATCAAGATCAAAAGGTTTGGTAATATAATCAAACGCACCTTTTTTAAGAGCCTCCACGGCAGTTGCTATTGTGCCGTGAGCGGTAATCATAATAACGGGAATTTCCGGATAGCGTTCGGAAATAACAGTTAATAATTCCATGCCGTCAATATCCGGCATTTTCAAATCGGTAATAACAACATCTATATTATTCGATTGCAGAATTTGCAGAGCTTCGCGCCCATTGGAAGCAGAAGAAATATCAAAGCCCTCCTTCTTCAGCATGGTCGATAACACCAACCGCATATTCAATTCATCATCAACTATTAAAATCTTTCCCATGATTTTTAATTATTATGCTTTGGAATTTTAATCAAGTCAGATTGTGTTTATGCCAATTCGCTTTCTTTGGCTAACT
>AWGX01000417.1 GCA_000495415.1 Smithella sp. ME-1
TCAAATGCGGTGTGCAGTATACACCGGTGAATCCTGCTTTGCACAGCGCCGCTGCCATTTCTACCGCTTCATCAATGGTTTTGGGGCCGTCATCCAAGCCCGGCAAGATGTGACAATGAAAATCGATCATAAGCTTCAGAAGGTTAGAAGTTTAGAAGTTTAGAGGTTTGGAGGATTATAAGATTAGCCGCTAAACATCTAAAGCGTCCAAAC
>AWGX01000418.1 GCA_000495415.1 Smithella sp. ME-1
AGCGTATCTTTCGCGGCGAGCACAGGGTGGCACCGGCCTGATCATAACTGAAGTATGCGCGGTTGATCCGCGCGGTAAGGGTTTTCCAAATGAGATAGGCATCTGGAGCGATGCGTTTGTTCCGGGGTTGAAACGCATTCCTGAGGCGTTGCATCGGTTCGGGGCCAAGGTAGCCCTGCAACTCCATCATGCCGGGAGGGAGACGTTTGAAGATGCGATAGGCACTATTCCAGAGGCGCCTTCGGCGATACCCAGCGTTATTTTAGGACAGCCATGTGAGGCTATGAGTCTGGAGAGGATTGCCAGGATTGTCGAGGCTTTTGCCAGCGCAGCAGTACGCGCAAAGGCGGCAGGCTTTGATGCTGTCGAGCTTCATGGGGCGCATGGATATCTTTTAAATCAATTCCTTTCTCCTTTTTCCAATCAGCGTGATGATAAATACGGCGGCAATGATGAAAACCGGGCGCGATTTATTTTGGAAATTATTGCGACGGTGCGCAAGAAAGTAGGCAAGGATTTTCCTGTCTGGATTCGTGTATCGGCTGATGAACTGGTGCGCGGTGGATATGATTTATCCTTCATGCAGAAATTTGCGCCAATGATGGTGGATGCCGGAGTTGATGCTATTCACTGTTCTGTGGGAGTTTATTCCACACCGGGCGGTTTGGCTATTGCTTCTATGGATACGGAACCGGGTTTCAATTTATTTCGTGCCCGTGCGCTAAAAAATGTTGTAAGTGTTCCCATTATCGGTGTGGGGCGCATCAACAATCCCGAGATGGCCGATCAGGCTATCGCTCAGGGCGATGCTGATCTTGTAAGTTTTGGACGTCAGCACCTGACCGATCCCGACTTTATCAACAAAGCTCATGATGGTGCTCTTGATGATATACGTTGGTGCACAGCCTGTAATCAGGGCTGTATCGAGCGGTTGAGTTTTGAAATGAAGTCGGCAACGTGCAGCTTCAATCCTGAATGCGGCGGCGAATATAAGAGTCAAGCGCCCGAAGCAAAGCCTCCCAAGTGCGTATGGATAATCGGTGCAGGGCCAGCTGGTCTATCGGCCGCTATGGCGGCATCAGCGCGTGGACATAAAGTAGAAGTATTTGAGAAGGAAGAAAAGCCGGGAGGGCAGTTATTATCTGCCAGCCAGCCACCGCACAAATCAGCCTTCAGGGACTGGGTTACATGGTCGCTTCGTCAGCTGAAAAAAAGTACCACGCCT
>AWGX01000419.1 GCA_000495415.1 Smithella sp. ME-1
CATCTGGCAATTTCTGATACGGAAAACAGCTGATTATTTGCCATTTTTCCCCCGGCAATGTTTTGAATGCCCATCGAAAAGTAAAAAGAAGAACCAGGAAAATGATTAATATAAAAGCTTCATCAAACATGATTATATGAAACTCTTGTGTTGCTTCTGCTTCTTTGCCTTATTGCATTTTGACGTATTTCGATCTTTTTCTTACACTCGATGCACAACTTGGTCATTGGTTCGACTTTCAGCCTTTTTT
>AWGX01000420.1 GCA_000495415.1 Smithella sp. ME-1
GATAAATCGGGATTCGAAGTGACATCTATTCTTTCAAGTAATAAATTTTAAATAATTTTCTCTGTTAATCAGCTCAAAGGAAGATTCCGGATAAGCTGATTCCCAGATTTTTGGCGGTCTTGGTTTTGCCTTGCCCCATTTCATTTCATAGCCGAACAGGCGGCCTTTACGTTCTTCGACAAAATCGATTTCCTGTTTCGTGTAAGTTCGCCAGAAATAATTATTGGCCTGTGTATCCAGATATTCCTGCTTTTTTAATCTTTCCATGATTAGATAATTCTCCCACAGTTCACCGCAATCGTTGCGTTGCTGAAGCAGGTTGAAATTATTGATCAATGCATTGCGTACGCCATTATCCAGAAAATAGTAGCGGTTGTTTTTTGTGATTTCATTGCGCAGGTTGCGGTTGAAACCGGTCAACCGCTGCAGGACAAATGCTTTTTCCAAAAGGTCCAGATATCGCTCCACGGTGTTTTTGCTCATGGATAGAGAAGTTCCTAGTTCGCTAAGAGATACTTCTTTCCCAATCTGAAAAGCAAGGAGTTGCAGCAACCGGATAATCTTGCCCGAGTGTCTGATGCCATCTAGTTCCAGAATGTCTTTATACAAAGAAGAAGAGACAATTTCTTTAAGATATTTTTCTCTACCTTGATTATCCTGCATTAACACTACCTCAGGATAAGAACCATAAATCAGGCGATTTTCCAGATTTGCTTGAGTCTGGTGGACTTTTTCAATCTGCCCTATCTCCATTTGAGCCAGCGGAAATAATTTCAACGTGTATTTCCGTCCGGTCAGGGGTTCTCCCGTATGACGTGCCAGATCGAAAGATGACGAACCGGTAACGACAATACGGATACCGGATAAATGATCAACAATCAGTTTAAGGTTGACTCCGATATTGGGAATCTTTTGCGCTTCATCAACTATGAGAAGTTTTGCTTTGCCGACGAAGGCTGTAAGCTTTTCCACAGACTGGCTGGATAAATAAGAATGAACAGTAATATCTTCTCCGCTTACCAGTAAACAAGCTTTGGACTCGTCCTTGAGAAACTCTTTGAGCAGCGTGGTCTTGCCTGTGCGTCTGGCGCCATAAAGAACAACCACTTTCCCCGGCGTGGCCAGTTTTTTTAACTTTTCCAACTGCTTTTGGACGATATACATCTATAAACCTCAGTCACTTAACTGACCGTATTATACATAATTCTGTCAGTTAATCAACCGTTTTATTTTATCGTGTGCGGGTTCCGGTTTTTTTGTCATGTCGAACCGTAGGGAGAC
>AWGX01000421.1 GCA_000495415.1 Smithella sp. ME-1
TCTGGAAGGAGATCAGTTAAAAATAACCAAGACAGCGAATGCCGATACACCTCTCGCCCATGGTCAAAAAGCACTCCTGACAATTGATGTATGGGAACACGCCTATTATCTGGATTATCAAAACCGCAGGCCGGATTACCTTGCCGCTGTTATTCAGAATCTGATTAACTGGGATTTTGTCAACGCTAATTTAAGTTGATCTAATCTTATGCCATTTCTAAATCAGAGATGATATCGAGGCGGCTAGGAG
>AWGX01000422.1 GCA_000495415.1 Smithella sp. ME-1
TCTCTGTCGGCAACCGTGTCCATACTGTTTCTGCTGACTTCAGGAAAATGCAATATTTTTGCCGTCCGATTCCGGTCAATAGGCAACCCTGTACCGGCTAAGGCCGCGGCGCCTAAAGGAAGAATATTAATCCTTTTTGCACAATCATTCAGTCTTTGAACATCCCGGGTAAACATTTCTCCGAATGCCAGAAAATAATGGGAAAGCAAAACCGGCTGCGCTTTTTGCATATGAGTATAACCGGGCATGATAGTTTTAATTTCCTTTTTCGCCATTTCCAGTAAACGCAACTGCAAAGAAGTTATCCCGGCAACTATTGATTTAATTTCCGCCCTCATAAAGAGCCTAACATCCAGAACTATCTGATCATTACGGCTCCTCGCCGCATGTAGTTTACCTCCCGTTTCGCCTATCCTTTTAGTCAGTTCCTTTTCGATGGCCATGTGAATATCTTCATCAGCAGTCTTGAATTTAAACTTGCCTTTTTCTATATCCTGTAAAATATTCTTTAGAGTCGAGACAATTTTCTGCGCCTCTTTTTTCGATATTATATTCTGTCCGGCAAGCATCGTAGCATGAGCTATAGAACCTTCAATATCATAAGAATAAAGCCTCTGGTCATAATGAATCGACGAAGTAAATTTCTCCACATTGCCGGCCGTTGATTTCTGAAATCTTCCACTCCATGGTTTTTTACCGGTTGTCATGCTTTTTCTCCGCTTGGATTAAATTTATTTTTTCAAGATATTTTGAATTA
>AWGX01000423.1 GCA_000495415.1 Smithella sp. ME-1
CAGTGCTAATTCTCACATAATCTAATAACCTGAATAATTTAAAGGTTACAACGAGACCACCAGGGATTATGCGTTGGTAATATACTTGACATCATCAATATCATTTTTGATTTATAATTGGTATAAGATTATATCGTGACTTGCCCGTAAATATTAAGGCGGTGCGGGTTATATTAATTAACACCCGCACCGCTGACACAGCATTACTGAGCTCTCTATTATTTAATCAACTTCCAGTCGCCTTTTTCAATCTTGACCAAGACGAAAGCGTCAACGGTCAAGCCGGCATGATCCTGCGGAGAATAAGTAAATGTTCCGCCGATACCCGCGAATTTTTTAGTTTTTTCGAGCTGATCACGAATTGCCGCAGGAGAAAATCCTCCTCTTTCCATTGCCCCCTTTAACAGCATAATCGCGTCAAAGGCATGACCGCCGAAATGATCACCTTCCACTTTGTAGTTTTTCTGATATTCATTCACATAGTTCATCAGTGCTTTTTTCTGCGGATCAGATTTGGGCAGTTGATCGGCAACGATGACACGTCCGGACGGGAGGATAATTCCCTCTGCTCCCTCGCCGGCAAGCTCAATAAATTTCTTGGAGGAAACGCCGTGGCTCATAAACAGGGGAAGCTTTATTCCCAGCTGCTTGACGTTTCTGGCAACTTTGGCCGGTCCGGGATTGGTTCCCCAGCAAATTATCGCCTGGGCTTCACTGTCGCGTATTTTTGTCAGCTGAACAGTCATGTCGTCATCTTTCGGACCATATGTTTCATCCGAAATTATCTGCATGCCGAATTCTTTTGACTGTAATTTAAGCTGCTCTCTCCCTGATGATCCAAAACCATCCGATACTGTAAGTATTGCTATCTTGGAAATCTTCTGTTTCTGCAGATACTTGTATATTTTTATTACGGCGAGAACATCGTTTTGTGCAGTTTTGAATACCCATTTTTTAACCGGATCGGTTATTTTAATACCAGCCGCGCACGAAATAAGGGGTATTTCCGCTTTTTCGATAACGGGGATTACTGCCATACTGTCACCTGTCGTGCTGGGCCCGATTATAGCTACCACTTTATCATCTTTAATTAATTTATTGACTCCCTGTACAGCCTTAGTAGC
>AWGX01000424.1 GCA_000495415.1 Smithella sp. ME-1
CCCCGGCCTGCGCCGGGGCAGGCTAAGCCAACAAAGTTAGCCAAAGACCGGAGGCGCATCCCGTAGGGGAGCGCATAGTAAATCAGATTTTTACCTTGCCGGTAATTACCGCCTGCAAGGTGGTAATTACCATCGAATTGGTATGAACACAACAAAGGAGGTATTGCAATGAACTTAAACAATCCAGAAGCAACCCAGCAGGCATTGAACATTTTAAGAAGCGGCGACACGTTCCAGTGGTATGTCATCCCACTGCTTGTGATTGTCTTATACATCTATGCCAACGAATACGAAAAGGGCAACTTCCGCGCCATTGCCGGAGGACTCGCTCTTTACATGGTGCACTGGTTTGTAGAAATTATAAACGCCTTAATCCAGCATTTTTCCGGCCATGCTCTATGGACTGTTCCATCGGGAACGGCATTTGAAATAATGGTGGGCGTCGGCATCGAAATAAGTCTGATGTTCTCTGTCGCGGGCATTGTTGTCTGTAAACTGATGCCGAAAGACCCCACGATGAAAATTATGGGCATTAACAACCGCATTGCCTTTATAATTGCCAATGCTGCCTTTGCTTCCATTCTCGAAATATTTCTGGTGCGAACCCCGACATTTGTCTGGGTTTACGGATGGTGGGGAGCATTCCCTGTGTTTGTGACGGTATATATACCCTTCTTCGCCGCCGCCTGTTACGTGCATGATTGGCAGCCACGAGCGCAAAAGCTTTTTATCGGTTCGCTTTTCGCCATCAACGCCATTGCGCTAATCGTATTTGCCGGAATCCTGAAATGGATTTAATTTGAAAGCAATTGCTATATTTAATCTTATTCTTGGAAAAAGGAGTTATACATGAACGATTACGGTATCAGTCTGAAGCGCCAGGAATACATAGCCATCATTACCCTCGAACGGCCGGCAAAACAAAATGCCCTGGACCAGCATATGTTCGACTGTCTGGATAAGGTGGTAGCCGAACTCAAGCAAAGCCTTCCGCGGGTTATCGTCCTCACCGGTGCCGGCAGCAAGGCTTTCTGTGCAGGCTTTGACGTGAATCCGGCAAATCCTTTACTTAAGTCGTTATCAGACGCGATGGAGAACCATGACAAAGGCCCGGCGTATGACCTCGTCTACCGCATCAGAACAAGTACCGACAATCTTGTCTCACTTCCTGTTCCAGTAATTGCAGCTATTAACGGATTGGCTTACGGCGGTGGAGCTGAAATTGCTTCCCGCTGTGACCTGCGGGTAATGGATCACCAGGCCGTGATATGTTTCTCTGAGGTGCGGCTTGGCCTTATGCCTGACCATGGCGGAGTCGTGGGTCTTACCCATCTGGTAGGTGCTTCCCGGGCAGCCGATCTTATCCTAACTGCCCGAAAGGTAGGAGCTGAAGAGGCCTTGCAACTCGGTTTGATTAACCGCATCAGTGCACCGGGAAAGGCTCTGGAAGAAGCATTGTCCCTTGCGCTCTCCATCACGCAAAACGGCCCTCGTGCCGTGCGCCATGCACTATCAGTAATCAGAAAAACCAGCGATCTGACAAAACAGGAAGCCCTAGAACTGGAGACTCGGGAAGCAGCCACACTTATTGCTAGCGGCGAAAGCATCCACGGAATTACTGCCTTTCTTGCAAGGCAGAAGCCCGATTTTCCGGAACCAGAAGAATAATGAATCGGCTGAAAACCGATCACCAATTATTATGATGAATCAAGAATAAACTTGATTCCATGCCTTTCACTCTGCAAATAACAAATATATCCTTCAAAAACCTTACCATCATAACGTCCCGCTTTATATGAGGAAGCGTCATACATCTGCTCCATATTGTTTACACAAAACGTCATCCACGCAAATAAAGGTTGACTATTATGCGCTATTGCTGTAGTGTACAGTCAACTTCGGATATTTTTGAAATAAAGATGCGAAGATAAGAGTTGAATTTAGACATTTTGAAGCACATAGGCTAGCTACCAGGTACTTTGGAATCTTGGTGGCTTTTTTTATTTCTGTCATCGTGCTGATTCGACTTTTAAAAATTTATGAAAGGAGGATTAGAGCTATGTCAGAAGGTAAAGTAAAATGGTTTAATGAAAAGAAAGGCTTCGGATTCATCGAAAAGGATAGCGGTGGTGATGTATTTGTTCATGCTAACGCTATTCAAGCCAGCGGCTTAACGACTTTAAATGAAGGCCAGCGTGTCAGTTTCGACATCACCGCGGGCAAAAAAGGTCCGTCAGCAGAAAACGTGCAAGCACTGTAATCAAATCATGTTAATAGAAAAGGCATTCCATGAACTCAGTTTCCTGAAGTGCCTTTCTATTTTCAACTTGTTCAGTAACACCTGAAAGAAAGGCAAACAGGTATTAGAGAATGGGAAATTCTATGTACAACCTTGGTCAGACCGCCAAGTTAAAAGCACAACAGCGGAAACAAATGGATAGGGATGCAAAGCGCCGGATAGTTAAGCAGAGTAAGGCTAATATAAAGTCGAGCACACCGGACAAAAACTTGGACATAGCCGAATCTAGCCGTGTGGCAGATATCGCCGAAGTCACGGCATAATAGATCTGCCGTCAAATAGAGTCCATTCTAGAAATGGAAAAATAATTTTGATGAGTTTGTCTAATATTAAGGAGGTATCATGAGCCAGCACAGAAAAGAACGGACAAAGGAATTGGACCGCAAAAGAAGAAGACGGGAGCAGAGTTTGAAGATTCGGGCAAAAGAGAGTAAGCCTTTACACAAGAAGAAATAGGCAAGCGTGGGGAACCATAAAAAGGAATTTAAATATGAAGGATGAGAACGGTCAAGCATTTCCCAATAGCGACTATCGGAGAAGTAACTGGTGCGACTCAAACCGTGACATCATAGAAGCTTTAATGAATTCAAAGGAATTACTCAGAAAAACAAGAGAACTTATATATCAGGAATCAAAGGATGGTGAGTTAACATGTGGGAAGTCTTAAGTACTGTTGGTGACGATATTAGAAGTGATAGACAAGAAGTCCTCGGAGGATGGATTGTCAGAACATTTAAAACAGATGAGTATGGTCATGCAGTGGATCATGCTTTTGTCAGTGATCCAAATCACAAATGGAAGGTGTATAAGGAACCATCTAAAACAAAAAAACCTTTTAAAAAAGGAGATATTAAAAATGTATAATATCGCTTGTGAAACAGGTAACCTTCTAAATGGCATGTTCAATTTCATAGGAGCAACCTGGTTTATGGGTCCCTGTCGGAACTACGGATATATCATTGCTATTATTTTGGTATTATCTCTTCTAGGCACTATGGGCAAGGCTGTCTATAACACAGTCAAATACAAATAAGATATACCTTAGCGGCAGAACATAGAACGTTAAACAGTCTTTTCCTTCACCCTTCATTTTTCACCATTCATATATCAAGCTTCTTCAAAATCGGGTCGTCATACCGGAATATATTGGTGGTTTTCGTTTTGTCATCATAAATAAGAACGACCAATCCTTTTTCCAGCTTTTGCTTTACCTGCATTGGATTGCCCGCGGTAATAGTGCCATTGTGAATTAGATTTCCCCGCAAAATATCTTTTTCTTTTTCCGCAAATTCCTTTGGCATGAGAAAAACCGACAGGCGCGGACAGATGCACTAAAACCAACGCAGTGGATAAAAATGGTCTTCCTGCCCGCTCTCAAAAAGACATAAAAAAAGTGCGACAATTTGTTGAGGAATCCAGGCGAGCAGATGAGGTTATAAGGGGAAAGAGAAGATTTAATTTTTAAGTAATTATGCAGTTAAGAAACTGATGGACGGTTGATCGCGAAGAGTGACTGGTGAATCACCATCTCCTCAAGCCGTCCCCCTCAAGGAAGGGTATATTCTTACGCGGGAACTGCGATTAGCTATATTTTTTGATTACTTCTATTCTTTCATTTTCAGGCAGAGATTTAAGATATGATTTCCACCCCGGACACCAGCGTAGATGCCATTTCCAGATTTTACTGATTATGGAATTCGGTTTTTTATCATAACGTGATTTCATGCTGCAACTTGCACATTTACTTTCCATGATAAATCCTCCTTCACTAAATTTTTTTAATATTGATATTAAGAAAAGCTCCCCGCAGTTAGCCGCGGGGAGCTTCAATCATAATAATCAGAACATCAGGCCTGCTGATTCTTATTTCTGCTTTTTGGTCTTTGTTTGAGATTTCTTATCAGTAGCAGAGAAGTTTACCATGCGCCAGACATTCTCATCTAAATACTTTTTAAATTCTTCGCAACTTTTCTGATAGGTGGCAGTAAATTCATCCATTGTCTTTTTCAAATCCTGTGGTATCCAGTTTGCCTGGTTTAAATAAGAATTGAACATATTCTCGGCCTGGTTTTGGAAATTGGCCATCGTATTGTTTTCGAAAAATGCTTCAATTCTGGCATACCCTTCATCTATGGCCTTTTTAAAATCATCGATACCTTTTTTACACGCATCTTTCCATTGATTCATGACCTTTTTGCCCTCATCGCTTATTCCGGGCGTCTGATCAACAAAAGTCTTCATCAGCTTCTCGGCCTGGCCCTGAATCGTAACCATCATGGAAAAGCAATTTTCAAATGACTTTTTGTGAAAATCTATGGCTTGCTTTATCATTTCTTTGTTATCCATGGTTAGCTCCTTTTGTTTTCAACAGAATTATTAAAAAAGCTTTTTAATGCTACTACCAAAAAAACAATTGTCAAGATGAAATGTAAAACCACCGGCCATACTCTTTTATCAACAATCTTAAATTGAAATTCAGGAGAAGTTCTCCTGTTCGGCAGAATGCCCTCTAACCCTCTACAAGCAATAAATATAAGTATTTTACTTTTTTTTAAAAAAAAATAGTGATATCATTACAACGTAATCGTTAGTCGTGGAAAACAAATTACAGATAATAATTTTCTTTACACGAAAAAGGAAAATCATATGTTGAGAATACTCGGGGTTTTACTTAATTTGGGAATACTGGCGTATCTGGGACATCAGGCTGTAACATGTCTGGGGCCAGAACAAATAGCTGGTCTTAATACCTGGCAAAATCCTTG
>AWGX01000425.1 GCA_000495415.1 Smithella sp. ME-1
AAGCCGGTAAAAGCAGGGCATGAACCGGCGGAAAGCGCTGTATCTTTTCTTCGCCCGTTTTTCCTGCGATTTGATCGTGTATTCTTTAAAATCAGAGATTGGTGCGTGGGACTGGTTGGTCATTCTCTATCGCGAAAATTACGTTACTTGGTTATATTTCTTGCAATCTCGGTGATTATGGGAATCCTTTTTCTGCGCATGCCGACTGCTTACCTGCCGGATGAAGATCAGGGAATCCTCCTGGCACAGGTGATGATGCCAACAGGTTCCACGCTTGAGCAGACTAAAGAAGTATCAAAAAAAA
>AWGX01000426.1 GCA_000495415.1 Smithella sp. ME-1
CTTAAAAGAAAGCTTACTGAAAAACTGAATGATAATTAATACCATTTCTAAAGGAATTTCCAACTTTGTGAAAAAATTCCTTTAAAATTGGTATAGAGTCGGGGCGTAGCGCAGCCTGGTAGCGCGCCTGGTTTGGGACCAGGATGTCGAGTGTTCAAATCACTCCGCCCCGACCATTTTATTGTCACAATTCATTTATTTTGAACC
>AWGX01000427.1 GCA_000495415.1 Smithella sp. ME-1
AGCTATGACTTGGGGTATTTTTAAAATTGTTGATGCTCTTATCGGCATGCGGGTGGAAGAGCATAATGAAATTGTCGGCCTGGATCTGACTCAACAGAGCGAAGCCGCTTACACCGTAATCGAATAGGAGGAACAAATCATGAAATTAATAATTGCCATCATTCAACCACATAAGCTGGAGTCGGTTAAAAAAGAACTGGAGGCCGTGGAAGTAAATTTAATGACCGTCACTAATGTCGTAGGACAAGGAAGACAAAAAGGTGTTACAGAAATATATCGCGGCGCGAAGGAAGCGGGCGGATTGCTCAATAAAGTCAGACTTGATATCGCCGTTAATGAGGATTTTGTTGAACCGACAATTGCGGCCATTACCAAAGGCGCGCACACCGGCAGCGTCGGAGATGGTAAAATATTTGTTATCGAACTTGCCGAATGCATTCGTATCAGCAACGCTGAAAGAGGTTCCAAAGCTATCGGCTAGTTTTGTGAAAAAGACGCAATTTATTTGGTTGCTGAAGCGGTATGATTATTTTTTCAAAACACCCAGCCGCTCATTGATGTTTTTGGCTTTGGCAGTTTGGCCACGATCCAAATAATATTTTTGTAGTTTGGTTAAATATGCCAAGAGTGGCCGTTTCCATCCATTTTCAGCGGATGTATTAATGGCTGATTGTAAAATATTTTCATCATAAGAAAAATACTTTACCCAGACCCCACAGGCAATTAAACGGGAGATAGGATCATTAATAGAATTAATTTCTCCAACAGCTTTTGTCAGGTCTTTGTTTCTGGCTGTTCTTAGAATGCCGCTATAGCTGGAAGGTAGAAGATTATCCTCCACCGCAGCAAAGTTTCCTTTCAAAAAATTATAGTAAGCAACATTGGAGGCATTGGACTGGAGTTTATTGATGTTCACAAATTCACTATCGTCAAAATTTTCTAAAACCGCCGTATGCAGAGCGCATTTGGTCAAATAAAGTTTGGCTAAAAGATTTAAATCATTGCCATCGGATAGAGCCTGTTTTGCCTTAACAAAATGAGGTTCGGATATACCTTCTTTGCCGTTCAAAAAATTTTTCTTGTAATTTTCAAAATTTCGGAACGCCGTATCTTTCCAATCAGGAAGCCGTTGACCAGAGCCGCAAGCGCAAATAAATACCATCAATACCAGGATTAAATATTTTTTCATGGCAATTTAATCTCCGGTTCTTTTTTTGTGGAAATAATCGAGTCAACTCCTTTGGCCAAATCTTCAACAGCATTAAGCGTATCGTCTACATTCGACCGCAGGATACCGATATCTTTTAAACCTTCAGATGCTTCCGTGCTTATTTTATTTAAGTTATCCACGGCCGGATTCAATCTTTCCAGTTTTCCATTAACATCTTTGAGTATTTTATTAAACTGCGGCATTGTTCCGTCGCTGCCAAATACATGCACATCAGCTTTTCCAGCCATATTGTCAACTTTAGCGCTGACGCGTTCCAGATTTTCCGCAATCTGGGTTATTTTGTCCAGCAAGGGTTGAACCTTTTCAATCGAATCGTTGATATCATTAACTACTTGTACCTGCGGAATTTTATATTCCGGCAATGGTGCGCTTTTAAAGTTATCGGTCGTCACGACAATGCGCGCAGTACCTATCAACGAACGGTAAAGCGTAAAAGTGCTATCTGTTCTAATCCACTTCATGTGCTTTTGCGGAATTTTAATTTTAATCAGAACAATACCTTTATCGTTGAGCTCCAATTTTTGAACCTTGCCGATAGTAAATCCTGAAAATTCAACCGGCATGCCTTCGGCAAAGCCATCACCTGACTGTGATGAAAGCGTAAAGGAATAATTTCTTGTAAAAAAGCCTTTTTCATTGGCCAGATACAGAAGAGCAATGCAAATTATAATTGCCGTGCAAACAATAAAAAAACCAACTTTAATTTCTCTTTTCATTTTGATAATGCCCCATATTTTTCTCTCATCCACTCATAATCATAGATATGACAGTTTAAATATAAATCTTCAACATTTTTTAACGCCTGCAAAATGTAATCAATATTTTTCAGATGCGGAATAATTTTAAACGGTCTATCTATAATAACCAAAGCGTCGCGAACCATCACAGCTCTCAGCAACATAGCAAAAAATCTTTCTTCATCATTCAAATCAGGATTTCTTTTATATGCCATATTTTCCATATTCAGCCGGCGCAACGCATTAAAGACAACCGGTTCGATTTTGGCTATGGACATGTTCTCATGATACTGCTTGATCAAGGCTATATTCATCAAAACGTTCTGATTGGAAATCAGAGGTACATCAACAGAAACCGGTGCAGCTTGTCTTAGATTATCATCCATAAACTGCCGTAGTCCTTGAGCCAGAGCTTGTTCACTGGCAAAGAAATTTAAAATAATTTTATTATTAATGATAACACCTCAATAGTTAAAATGGCTGCAAATACATTGACCATGCCACGAGAAACAACAATGGGAATACTGGTGAGTTCGTGCGAAGCCTGCAAACCAAAACGAATCGGAATTAAAATGATAAAAAATCCAAAAACAATACTTTTCAGCAGAGCTATTACTATATCAGAAAAATTTGCTGAATTTAATAAAACGTTTGAATAAGCATCTATATTCATACCAAAAATTAAACTTGAAAATAAAATGCCACTGCTCAGCAATGCTACAGAAAACAAAGTACTTAATAAAACTATTGATATCACCCCATTAATTACTCTCGGCACCAGAAGGTAATTAATCACATCTATACGAAATGCTTCCAGTGAACGCATTTCTTTATTTACCTTCATCACAGCCATTTCCGTGTTGATGGCGGAGCCGGAACGTAAAGTTATTAAAAGTACCGTAATTAATGGAGAAATTTCGGTAACAATAACACCCATTAAAATATGGCCAAAATATTGTGTAAGATCCAATTGCTTAAGCTGAAGAAAAAGAACACCTATCAGCAATGAGCCAAAAGCAATTGATACTATTAGGAAAACAGGCAATATTTGAACGGAAGTGAAGTATATTTGATCAATCAACACCGTGCGCATAGCACTTGTATAAGTATTGCGGTTGAAAATACGTATTAATATTTTCCAGGCAAAGACAATAATATCGATAAAAGAGTTTATAAATTTTAAAACTGCGCGCCCTATATTTTCCAGTATAACCATAATCAAAATTCCTCAATTAATTATATTATATAACATATGATAACCAATACTTCAAACAGCTATAATCTAAGAATATTTAATTGACAAAAAGAGGCCTGTCATTATATTTAGTTAAGTCGTTAAGTAAATTAATTGTAAACATTCTGGCATATAGCCTTAATTTCGTATCAATACGGTGGAGGATAATATGGAAAACAAAAATCGTAAGACATTTTTCATGTTCTTGATGGCGTTTCTGGTTGCTTTTTTTATCGTTTCTTTTGTAGAAGTTTTAAGATCTTCCTTTCTTTCTTCAGGAGCACCGGAAATTAAAACAGCATCAGCAGTTTCCCCGGACGCTGCGACTGGTTCCTTTTCTGACCTTACAGAGCATGTCAAACCTGCGGTAGTAAATATAAGTACAACAAAAATATTAAAAGGACGAAAGGGCTCAATTTCACCATTTGGGCGTTCACCATTTGGCAGTCCTTTCGGAGATGATTTCTTTGAACGCTTTTTTGGCGATATGCCCCAGCGTGAATTTAAGCAAAGAAGTCTTGGTTCAGGTTTTATTATTAGTAGTGACGGCTACATTTTTACCAATAATCATGTTGTTGAACAAACAGACAAAATTCTGGTTAAAGTATCCGATGGTAAAGAATATGAAGCAAAAATTATTGGTACCGACGCAAAAACCGATATCGCCTTAATTAAGATAAAGACTGAAAATAACTTGCCTTTTGTCGAAATTGGCGATTCCGACGCGTTAAGAGTAGGCGAGTGGGTCCTTGCTATTGGAAACCCCTTTGGCTTGGAACAAACCGTTACCGCGGGTATTGTCAGTGCCAAAGGGCGTGTAATTGGAGCGGGGGCATATGACAATTTTATTCAAACCGATGCGTCCATTAATCCCGGCAATAGCGGAGGACCATTATTTAACATGG
>AWGX01000428.1 GCA_000495415.1 Smithella sp. ME-1
ATGGTGATGGTCGCCGGGGCCGATGTGCCGGTACCGTCGGATACGGTCAGACTGAACACATCCGTCTCCGGAACCGCCGGGACATCCGTCGCCGGGGTCTTTAATTCATAGGTGTAAGTGGCTACGCCGGTCGCAGGATTGTAACTCGTTATCGTCAGGTCGCCGTTTGTGCCACTGATAACGTTGCCCGTACCCAAACTGGCTATCGGGATTGTCACACCGTTGATCGTTACGCTCTCCACGTCGCCCAATCCGTCAGGATCGGATATCGTGAAGCTGCCCGATGCCTGAGTTGCCGCTGAAGATGGGCTGGAGCCTCCAGGTAAACCGGATTC
>AWGX01000429.1 GCA_000495415.1 Smithella sp. ME-1
AATATCAATGTTAAGCATAAGCAACTTTTGGAAAAAATTTACATAATAATAAATGAAAAAACTGTCTAGAAGTCAACAAGAATTGTTCCCTTCTTTAGGGAAGTAATTAAAAGAGACATTGCTTGTTCCAGATACTACTATTAAAATCATCAATCAAACCATGCTTTTCAATACATAATATCCCTTGACAAGTGAAAATAGCCCTTCTATACTTTTAAAATAATATTAAAAACTAAAATTGACGAAAAAAACTGATTTAAAATTGGTATTTAGACGGCTATTACTAAATAGAGGAAAAAATGAAACAACCCTTGCGCATAGAAGCAGAACCATTGCGGTTAAATTTAAAAACTACTGTTCGTCACGCGTCGGCAAGCAGGAACAAAGGAGAAAGCATTTTCGTTCAAGCGAAAAGAAACAAAAAAACCGGATATGGTGAGGGTTGTCCGCGAGTTTACGTGACCGGAGATGATATTGACGCGAGTCTCGTTTGGATAAAGAAAAATTTTTCTTCAGACAAAGTAAATTTTGTTACTATAGCAGAGCTAAGGCAATGGTCAGAAGATAACGAAAAAGAAATTGATAACTATCCGTCGGCATGGTGTGCCATAGAGATGGCCATGCTTGATCTTCTTTCCAGAGAGAAGGGTTGTACTGTTGAAAAAATACTGGGACTTGATGATGGCAATCTTTGTGGTCGTTACACGGCTGTATTGGGAGATAATAAGAAAGATGCATATACTATGTTGGCAGGTAAATATTTAAGACGCGGGATTTCTGATTTCAAGATCAAATTAAACGGTAATTTGGGGAATGATATTGAGAAGCTGAACATTCTTGAGAAATTATCTGCGCAGCATTTAACTGAACCAATTCGCATTCGCCTTGATGCCAATAACTTATGGAAGGATAATTGTGGCGAAGCTATAAAATATACAAAAAAGCTGGGGATTGAACGTATATTTGCAGTAGAAGAGCCTGTGGGTGCGAAAAACGCTGAAGACATAAGCAAGTTCAGCACTGCAACAGGGCTTCCTGTTATTTTAGATGAAAGTCTTTGTATTGTTGGAGATTTGTCGCTTTATAGAAATATTGCAGGAAAGTTCATCGCTAATATTAAGGTATCCAAGGTGGGCGGTCTTATAAGAGCTTTAAAAATGATTAAAATGCTAAAAAAAATGCGCTGGCCGATTATTGTCGGGTGTCATGTCGGCGAAACATCTTTATTAACTAGGGCTGCGTTGGTTGTTTCCGGTGCCGCGGGAAATAGTCTTATTGCACATGAGGGTGCATTTGGAGATTATCTGATCGAATGGGAACCGGTAAGCCCAATTCTGAAATTCGGACACCACGGTTTACTGGATTTGAATTCTCCTTACCATATCGAAACAGATCAAGGGCTTACAGTTGTACCTACAGAAAACTGGGAAATAGGATTTGGTATGCAATGCAGTATGCCGCTTACTAATGACTTGGAAGAAGAAAATTTAGCTTTTATTCAGAATAGCCATTGAAGTAATAAGATTCATTAGAGGTAACGGAGGTTTTAAAATGTTTAGCTTGGATCAAAATGTAAAACCGATATTCAGGTTGTGTGAAGACCTGATTGAACACGACGAAATATCTATTCCCTTGCGTTTTCATAACAAGGAACTTCTTCAAAATCTCGAATCTGCTAAAATTATCAAACAAAAGAAACTGATTAACCTTTGGAATAGTCATCATTTCACGGATGGCATGGTATACGTGCAACTCAATCATCCTCAATATAATGAAGATATTCTTGTTTGGGCACATCCGGAACCGTGCAGCAGTGATTCGATGATCTGTCGCTGGCCGGAGGGGACCCGCGGCATTGTGGAAAACGCAGAAATTTTAAATATAATTTTTACCGATGGCCTTTCGGTATTTCTCATTCCCACCGAACTTAAAGACATTCAAAAAGATTATTTCACCATTAATCTGCCTGAAAAAGGTTATGCATTGGGTCAGCGCCGTGCGAGGCGTTATCTTTGCCAGGGTATTGAAGTGGAAGTTGTGCAAAGTGGTTTTTGGGCACAAGGGAGGCTTATTGATTTCAGCGCACTGGCCTTCAGTGTTGAGGTCAGTCCTGAAGAAATCGGGTCTTTTCGCTGGTTTAATGCCGGCTGTCCGTCGACGGTACATCTTTATCGAAACGGGCAGATGATTTTTTCAGCAACCTGTGACTGTATACGGCAGACATCCGATCAGGCCATGCGTGATATTGTCTTTGCTCCTACAGTCAGTCAAATTAATCGTTTTCTTAAGAAGAAAACACGTAATTCACGCGTCGAGGTCAACCCCCGTCCCAATATTAATTTTGATCATCCGGCAACAAGAAAGAAAATTAAACTGGATATCCATGATCTTTCAACATCAGGTTTCACTGTATATGTATCGGCTGATGAAGATGTCCTGATGGTTGGGATGATTATTCCTGATCTAACAATTAATTATGGTGGAGTTTTAAAAATAGAATGTAAAGCTCAGGTTCTTTATCGTCGCGAGGAAGAAAAGGGAAACATCCGCTATGGTTTTGTCATTTTAGATATGGATGTTATGAATTATAATCGCCTCAGTCATATTATCATTAATATTATTGATCCACATACGCATATTGCCAATGAAGTGGATGTGGATCAGTTATGGAAATTTCTTTTTGAGAGCGGATTTATTTATCCTAAAAAATATGATTTGGTTCAAGTTAACCGACATCCCATGAAAGAGATATATCGGAAACTTTATCGCGATAATCCTGAATTCATTGCTCAGATGACCTATCAGCGAAACGGTAAGATATACGGACATATCTCAATGATCCATTCCTATGAGCGGACATGGATGATTCATCATCTTGCAGCGACTACCTTGAACAATAAACGTACAGGCCTTCAAGTTTTAAAGCAAAGTCTTCGTTATATAGATGGTTTTTATCGTCTTCCTTCTGTCGGAATGGATTATATGATGTTTTATTTCCGTCCTGAAAATATTTTTCCAGATCATTTTTTCGGTGGTTTTTCCAGGCATCTAAATAATCCAAGTGCCTGTTCACTGGATTTGTTTTCCTACTTTAGTTATCCGACTGACGGTATTTCTCAACCACTCCCTGCAGAATGGTCGTTGGAACCTTTTATATCATCTGATAGTGATAAATTGGATCATTTCTATATGAATATTTCCGGTGGTGGACTTTTGCTAAAAGTTCTGCGTCTGGATAAAGAATATAAAGAAACGGAATCTCTATCGCAATTATACTCCAGGTATGGTTTCAAAAGAAGCTGTCAAAGTTTCTCGTTGAAGTATAAAGGAATGTTAAAAGCTGTGCTCGTTGAAAATCAATCTGATCCTGGCCTTAATTTGTCGGATTTCTTAAATGGCATCAAAGTTATTGTCAATGATGAAGTTGGATTACCATGGGAAATACTATCTGCCGCTATTTCCCAATTAGTCGGCCGTTTTGCGATTGACAAAATACCGGTTCTGGTTTATCCCTCCAGCTACTTAGAGAGTAAGGGTGTTCCTTTTAAGAAGAAATATAATATGTGGATACTTGATGTGTATTATGCAAGAGAGTGTGTTGAATATATGACGGGTGGTAATGATGGCAAACACGAAACTGCACCTTGATTTCTTCATCCATTTTTCATAGATAATACTTGAAGGAATGATGGAAGATACCCCCCTTTACAATAGCCGGATCATCAAAAGTTACGTTGAGTATCTGCGTAGATACATTCCCGATATCGATATCGCTTCCCTTCTAAAATATGCGGATATTGAAGCCTATCAACTGGAAGATGAAGGTCATTGGTTGACTCAAAGACAGGTTGATCGTTTTCACACAGTCCTTGCCAAGGAAACTAATGATCCGGACATTTCCAGAAAAGTAGGACGTTTTTCCGCCACTTCCCGCGCCGCCGGAGCATTGGGGCAGTACTTACTGGGATTCATTAACCCCAGAATGGCATACTCTTTTTTAGAAAAAATTAGTTCTCATCTTAGCAGAGCGGCTGTCTTAAAAACCAAATCCATCGGATCTGATAAAATTCAGGCAAAAGTTGTTTTACAACCGGGAGTAGTGGAAAAGCCCTATCAATGTCTTAACCGGATGGGTACAATGGAGTCACTGGCAAAACTATTCACCAATAAGTTTGCAAATATAGAGCATCCTGTCTGTATTCACAAAGGCGGTGACTGCTGCCTTTATATCATTACATGGGAAAAACACGTTTCCTTTTTCTGGAAGAAAATCCGCAATTATTTTTTGGTCATCGGTTTTTTAATTTGCATCCTCTCCCTGGTTATTCTTAGGTCCGCTTATTGGGATACACTGGTTTTATCGTTTATGATCATTCTCATGGGTATAACGCTGTATACCGAACATCTGGAAAAGAAGGAATTGCTTACCAATATCCAGAATCAAGGTGACGCGGCTGATCGCCTGCTGGACCAGATCAATAAGCGATATAATGAGACTCTGCTGATCCAGGAGATCGGTCAGGCTTCATCCATGATTCTTGATATTGAAAAATTGCTCAAATTTATAATGGAGTCTCTTGAGAAACGACTCGATTTCGACCGGGGTATGGTCATGCTTGCCAATAAGCAAAAAGACAGTCTCGTTTACACGGTAGGGTATGGACATAATCCGAGAGATGAAAGTTATCTGAAGAATATTAAATTTCATCTTGATAATCCTCTTTCCAAAGGGACGGCGGTGGATGTTTTTAGAAAACAAAAACCAGTCCTGATCAATGATGTTTCCGAAATCGAGAGCGATCTTTCTGCTAAGAGTCTGGATTTTGTTCGTGCCATGGGTTCTCAAGCTTTTATCTGCGTTCCTATTATTTATAAAGGAGAGTCCATGGGAGTTCTTATTGTCGATAATGTACAATCAAAGAAACCTCTTAGTCAGACAGATATGAGTCTTTTGATGGGCATTGCTCCGCAGATCGGAATCAGCATCAATAATGCCATTGCTTATCGAAAAATAAAAGAGAGCGAGGAGCGTTTCCGATCTCTGAGCGAAAATGCGCCGGACATAATTTATACTCTGGGTATCAACGGGGAATTTACTTACATCAATCCGGCAATTGAACCGAATTTGGGATACCGGCCTGATGAAATAGTCGGCAAATATTTTGTCGATGTTACTACCAAAGAGGACGTGTCAAAATATATTAGAGCTTTCAAACAGGTCAGGGATCAGAAACAGACTCTTAAAGAAGAGATAGGTATACTTATTCACAAAGATGGTACTGAGCGATACTTCAGTATCAGTGGCGCGCCGAATTTTGATTCAGAAGGAAATTTTATCGGATTAGTTGGTATATTCAAAAATCTAACCGACATCAGAAGATCGGAAATGGAATTAAAAAGAAGTTTGGAAAAGCTGCAATTAGCCATGAGCAGTACCATTGACGCTATTTCGATGATTGTTGAATCTAGAGATCCTTACACGGCAGGTCATCAGAGACGAGTAGCCAAGCTTGCGGTGGCTATTGCCCAGGAGTTAGGGTTGTCGGAAGAAAGAATTGAATTGATTCGCATGGGCGGTCTTATTCACGATATAGGGAAAATATATATTCCCGCTTCTATTCTGACAAAACCGTCAAAATTAGGCGATCTTGAATTCGCGATGATGAGATCTCATCCTACCGTAGGATATAAAATATTGAATAAAGTTGATTTTATCCCCGTTATTGTTGATATTGTTCATCAACATCACGAAAGAATAGATGGTTCGGGATATCCACTGGGAATTTCCGGTGATGATATATTTTTAGAGTCAAAGATTGTTGCTGTAGCAGACACAGTGGAGGCTATGGCGAGCAACAGGCCATACAGACCTGCACGCGGGATCGCATTTGCATTGGAAGAAATCAGAAAACAGCGTGGTTTCACACTTGACGCTTTAGTTGTAGATGCCTGTCTAAGACTTTTTGAAGAAAAAAGTTTCACTTTCAAGTTGGACAGCGAAGAAACAACAGATGTCAATGCTTATTGGGTCTAACCCCTGTCTTAACAGAAATACCCTATATCCTGAAAAAACTGATTTAATGAAAAGTATTTAATATGCTGAATGCAAAAAATGATTCTTTTGTCAATTTATATAAAAGAATTCTGACACCAACTAAAACTGTTTGTCAGAGCGATTTTACTTTTTCCGGATACAGTTACGGCGATGTGTTCGGACTGGCGGCAGGCCTTAAAAAAACGTTAGCGCGCCGTGGCAAGGAAAAAACACTTTGTCTCTGTACGACAAACAAAGCCGTTGTCGCCGCTTGCTTACTGTCCTCATTGACCGGTTCCTGTCAGCTAATTCTTCCTTATTCTTTTTCTGCTCATGCACTGGCGGAAATGTATGAAACGATTGGGTTTGATTTTGCCGTCGCAGATCAGCCGGAGGAAATGCCGGCGGAGGTGGAAGTAATAACACCTGTTCCCGCTGCAATAGAAAACGTTAAATCTGTTTTAATTCGCGATCCGGACAAAACATTTTTACGTCTTTTCACAGGCGGCTCGACAGGCAAACCGAAATCCTGGTCTAAAACTCCGCGAAATCTATTAGCAGAAGCTTTTTATTTGCAGAAAAAATTTGCCCTTTCGGATAAAGACCTTTTTGTGGCGACTATTCCGCCTTATCATATTTATGGCTTGCTTTTTTCTGTTCTTGTCCCCTTTGTTGCTCATGCGCGAGTGCTATCTGATATTTATACCTTCCCGCAGGAGATTATTTCCACCATCAATAAACATAAAGCTTCTGTATTGGTCAGCGTGCCCATTCATTACCGCGCCCTGAAAGTTGATAATTTATCCGTTCCGTCACTGAAAATTGCGTTTTCTTCTGCCGGCGTCCTGAATCGTTCAGATGGTCTGAATTTCCTGAAAAAAACAGGACTGGGCATCACAGAGATCTATGGTTCTACGGAAACAGGTGGCGTGGCTACGCGCTGTATAAGTGAACATACGGATAGCTGGAGAGCGTTTGATGTTGTATCTTGGAAATTAGTTGAGAGCAGGTTGTCCGTTAAATCCGATTTTGCATCTTTAGAAATGGAACGTGATACGGAAGGTTTCTGCATAACCGGCGATGAAGCACGTGAAGAAAAGGATAACCGTTTTGTTCTTTTGGGCAGAGCCGACGGTATTGTAAAGGTCGCCGGAAAAAGAGTTGACCTGCTTGACATACAAAATAAGATTAAGACATTGCCTACCGTCAGCGATGTTGTTGTTTTAGCGATGCCTGCGGAGAATGGGAGGGAAAGCGTGGTTGCCGCAGTCATTGCCTGTGATCTGACAGAAACTCACGTAAAGAAGCTTTTAATGGAAATGCTGGAACCTTACGCTGTTCCCCGTCGCATAAAAATAGTTTCCTCGATAACCAGAACAGCCACTGGTAAAATTGATCGTCGCCTGATTGAACAATTATTCTTGGATAACAAAAAGCCAGTGTAGATCGTCGTGCTGCCATTAATGTTAATGCTATCGCCATATCCCCATTTCTAAATCAAAGATGATAT
>AWGX01000430.1 GCA_000495415.1 Smithella sp. ME-1
GATAATTCGCTCTAAGATTTTCCGTGCACTACGTTTCGGAAAATCAGGCTCATTAAAGGGCAAGTAGAATTATCCCTGAAGCAAAGCGGAATGGGATTTGACACTCGCTGATAATGAAACACAAACTTCATGAACAAATAAGCTGAAGGTCACACGTGTACAATACGCCTAAGAGTTTACCCGGTGTATGCCTGGCCTCCGCCTGGCCTCTCAATATCATCTTTGATTTAGAA
>AWGX01000431.1 GCA_000495415.1 Smithella sp. ME-1
GCATATCCCGACGGCTTTTTATCCGCCTGTGCGTAGGAAACCGACAACATGGCATCCAATTGAGGCATTGGTTTTACACCAACTCTACCCTGAAAGAATAAAGTGTTGGTCATCGGACCGGTGACTTTCGAACCATTGTAACCGTAAACATCTCCAACCCAATTGGCCACGTCATAGTAGTTAAACATTATCAAACAGGGATTCCAGTCGCGACCGCCGTTCAGGGTGCCTTCATTCACATCAGAGGTGTTGGGGTCGTCACCGGATACATAAGCTACGGTTGCACCGACATAAACCGGCGCGAAAG
>AWGX01000432.1 GCA_000495415.1 Smithella sp. ME-1
TCATCTTTGATTTAGAAATGGAATAAATTATATAATTCCCGGAATGTTCAGATTGAAAGATTTTCCTGAGTTTGTAGTTAAGGAAATCTTGCCTCTAGGTTGACCGGTGAGCGATTTTACAATTAAATTTGCATGAGGGTAAAGAGTTTTTATTGCTGAGATATTTGCGTTTTTTAAACCACGAAAAGTAGAAGCATCACGATTAGATACAACAAAAGAGAGTTCTTCAGCATGAGGAGCGACTTTTCTCAATAGCTTTATTGTGTTATTATAATAAACAGAAGATAAAACAAGATTACCCAACGCCGGATGAATAGGACCTGCCAGTACAGACCCATCTTTTATCATTTCCGGAGTTATATGCAGGCCCACTCTGATGACACGAATTCCTGCGGCAGATAACTTTTCCCAGGCTATACGGCATAATTCAACAGCCTCGGAAAGTTCCAGTGGTTTATATTTTCCATCCTGAAATATTTTTGCAAGAGTGGTACCGCTTAATACGACAACCGGATGAATCCTCACAATATCGGGTTTGAGTTTAATTGTCTTATCGAGGGAATAGATAAACCCATCTTTTGTATCTTTGGGCAAACCAGCCATAAGATGCAAACCGGTTCGAAATCCATTGTCTTTTAAAATAGTCAAAGCCTTGACTATTGAATCGGTGTTATGGCCCCTTTGAGCGGAAAGCAATACCTCGTCAACAAAAGACTGAGCCCCGATTTCTATTGTGGTGACATTATATTTTTTCAACAGTGGCAAGTTGTCTATAGAGATGTAGTCAGGCCTCGTTGAAATTCTCAGGGATTCAACAATTCCTTTTCGAATGAAAGAATATGCCCAGGAGAAAAGCTCCTCCTGATAAGCAGGGTCAACTCCTGTAAAACTACCGCCGTAAAATGCAATTTCGACTTTTTTTGACTTGTCTTTATTCCATGTCAGATAAGAATTAACTTCCGCATCAAAATAATCTTTAGTCATCTTCTGCGGGAAGTTTCCGGCAGAAATATTTTGATTGCAAAAGATGCAGCGGTGCGGACAACCGCTGTTCATGATGAAAACGGGAATAATCAAAAGATTGTTGTTGATCTTAGAGTCATGACTAGTTTTCTTCATTTTGCAGTATTTCCCAGGCTTTTTGCGCGGCTTGTTTTTCAGCATCTTTCTTACTTTTACCATTTCCGGTTTCCGTTAATTTGTTTACAATAATTACTTTTACTTCAAATATTTTATTATGATCCGGACCAGTGGAGGCGGCAACCATATAAAGTGGAGTTGTCTTATATCTTTTCTGACAGAGCTCCTGCAGGGCAGTTTTATAGTCGAAATATTCGGTACCGGAGTTGTCATCTTTCAATAACGGTTCAATTAATCTCGTTATAATAGTTTTTGCGTTATTGAAATCCGAATCAAGGTATGCGGCGGCAATGATAGCTTCGAAAGCGTTGGCTAAAAAAGAATCCTTGGTGCGGCTACCGGAACCCTCTTCACCCCGACCCAGTAAAAGACAGTCGCCAATCTGTAAGTTACGGGCAAGTTCAGCCAACTGTTTCTCGTTTACCAATGCGGCGCGAATCTGAGTAAGGGTTCCCTCTGTATAAGTGACATATTTTTTTATGATGAGGTCACTTACGCAAGCTCCTAAAACGGAATCACCTAAAAACTCGAATCTTTCATTGTCGGAAGAAGACAATTGTTTATTTTCATTGACATAAGAACGATGAGTGAGCGCGGTAGAAAGAAGATTAATATCGCGAAACCGATAAGCTATTTTTTTTTCTAAATCGTGTAAAATGTTAATTCTGGTTTGATCCATTAACGATTTTTCCTTTTTTATGAGTGTCAAAAGTATATTTTATTACGATAAATATGAAGTCAGATTTTGTATTACGTCAGGCTTCTTGTTCTTTGTTTTTACAAAATCATTTAGCGTTTGGTCCTAAAAAATTATGCTAATAACCCATTATTTACAAACATAAAATACGAGAAAATGAGCAGATAAGCAACAGATAAATTCTGAATATGAAAAAATATTGGATTTAGAAATGAAATTAAGATAAATTACATTTTAATAAATGCAAAGGAGATATTATAATGGATGCAATTACGGGATACATATCTGCGCACCCGGGAGTGCTCGTAATGATTGTTGTTTTCATCATAATTTTAATAGTGCATTTTATTTTCAAAAGCTTAATTAAATCAGCTTTGATCTTTTTGCTTTTTTTACTGGCGGTATCCGGTTACTACTACTTGAAAGACCCGGATAAAATGCCGGAGAAAATTGACCAATCAATTAACTTACTGAAATCCGGTGTTATTGAAATTGTGGATAAAAGTAAGGGTTTTTTTAAAGACACCAAAGAACTGTACAAAGAAAGTAAAGATGTTCCTGGTGATTTTAATAAAATGCTTAAAGAATCAGATCAAAAAGCGGGTAAATAATATTCTTTTTTTCTCCAATGTCATAATATGTCAAATCCATTAAGAAAGATAGACTGGGGCTTATTAATTTTGCTGGTTATCCTTATTATTGTGGCTACAGCTTCGGTAAAAGCATCTAAATCCTGCCAGAGACCAATAACTTACCGTTTGGGTAAAGTTGATGAGAGGTTTAATCTCAGCCGTGATAATTTCGAGACAGCCGTTAAAATGGCCGTGGCCATATGGGGGAAACCATTTCAGAGAGATTTTTCCCGCGAGGATGCGAATGGAGCAATAGAAGTAAATATCATTTATGATTATCGTCAGGAAGCTACCGACAAATTAAGGAATCTTAATTACAAAATTGACCACTCCAGAAACTCATACGAAGAATTGAAATCACGCCTGGAAACGTTAAAAGCTGAATATGAGTCAAAAAGAATTAGTGTTGATAATGATATTAATGATTATAATACGAGAGCAAATGCCTTAAACAATGATATTGAGTCGTGGAACAAAAAAGGCGGTGTTCCGCAGAGTGTTTATTTGCAGCTAATGAAAGAAAAAGATGAATTATCCGTTTTTCGTGAAAATTTGAATGTGCGTCAGGAAGAAACAAAGGCGTTGACAGACACGATAAATAGTTTAGTAGTGGTTATCAATGAAACAGCTTTAAATAATAATCTGGATATGCTTGACCAGCAGAATATAGGTAATGCATTAGGACGTGAGTTTTGCGAAGGATTATATGAATACAGAAACGGCAGGCGAGCAATCACAATTTATCAATATGATAATGAGCGTCGGCTCGTACGTGTTCTTGCTCATGAATTTGGTCACGCTCTTGGTTTGAATCATAGTAAGAATAAAGAATCTATAATGTATCCTATCATTCAATCTGATTCGCTTGAACTGACAGAGGATGATATCGCTGCGCTTAAAGAGCGTTTCAAAAGTTATTAAAAAAAATAATTATTCTTTGAGGTTAATATTCGTTGACAAGCAAGCATCTTCTAAATATATTCCAACCATGAAAAATGAAACTTCTTTCACAAATAAAGAAGGGATGTTTACGCGTGGATTTTCTGCTGAAAATTGTACCCAATGCGGTAAATGTCTTGTTGGATGTCAATATGGCAAATTCACATTAAAACAAGCCAGGGAAATTGTTAAAAAAGTAAGGATAATGCCGCAATGGTATCAGGATCTCGGTTTCTGTATCAGATGCGGCAAGTGTGATCACCGCTGTCCAGTTGATGCCCATCCCAGTTATTTAATGCGGGAATGTCTGGAACATAAACGACGGTCGGAGATTAAAACGCCTGCTTCCATGGCGTATAGCATTAACGGTTTGGGAGTTGAAGGCTGGTATGCAAATTTCTTCAAGGATGCATACAAAGGACTAGGAACAGTTGATAAGAGAATTCTACGCAATTGGGCAATCCCAAAGAAGAGCAAAGATATTTTGTGGATCGGCTGTACTGATCGGATGATGCCGCTTGCTGTAGAAGAATCTTATGTCCTCCGGAATGCGGCGAAATTCGGAGGCCCTGACGATTGTTGCGGTGTCTGGGCTATTCAGGCGGGACTCTTTGATGAGGGCTATCGGATTGCGAAAAGGTTTGTGAATCGTATCCTGGAAAACCGGTTCGAACGCCTGGTCGTCGGTTGCGGGCACTGTCAGAAAGTACTTACCAGTATTATGCCTCATACGTTAGGAGTGAAAGTGCCGTTTCCTGTAATAAGCATATACGACTACTTCCTCGACATGATAGAAACCGGTTCTGTCCGTATTACAAAACCTGTGAATGTGGATGCGGCTATATCAGATCCGTGTTTCGGATACGAAAATGGGGATGATTATTTGAATGCAGTGCGTCGTCTTGCCTCTGCCATAGGCATGCGCATTTCCGAAATGCCGCATAATCGTGAAAACGCTCTTTGTTGTGGATACGGAGGGCTACATACAGACGGCAAAATCGTTAATGTTGTGCGAGCGGCTTTAATTAAACGGAAAGATATGGCTGCAAGCGGCAAAAAACATTTTGTGAGCTATTGTCCGGGGTGCCATTTAGTCAATTATTATTTCCAACCGAGATATAAATCGCATTATCTATTGGAAAATGTACTATTGGCCCTGGGTGATAATGTTACGAAACCATTTTCTATCTTCTACAGACGTATTCTCCATCCGCATATGGCTTGGAATCTTCTGAAAGTTTCAAAAAGTGCCCTTTTTTAATATTCAAATATTTTTATTTTGAATTGTAATGTAAGAGAGTCTGAAACGATTAAAGAAGATTGATTTCCATGGCACGGACGGGACAGGCGGAAACGCAAAGTTCGCAACCATTGCATTTTTCGGCATCAAATAAAACTTTGAAAGATTCTTTTTCAAAAGCAAGCGCTCCCGTAGGACAAAAAGCAGTGCAGGCACCACAGTGAACACATTTATCGGTGTTTTGGCTTACGCTTTTGGACAGAGGCTCTACTTTAAGCCCCAATTCTTTTAAAAAACGGATTCCCTGATCAAAATTTTCCTTTAAGCCGCTTAATTCAAGGACAATAACACCTTCCCGGCGCGGGAATATCCTTGCTTTTAAGATATTAAAAACAAGATCATATTGTTTAACGAGCTGATAAATTACAGGCTGCTGAACTATATCCGGAGTATAGCGAATTACTATTTTTTTCGAATACATAATATTATCAATCTGATAGAATTTGTGTAGAAGACTAAAATATCGGGAAAAGATTGTCAAGGTAATTTACTGCGGGCGACTGCGGTTATTAAAAGAATATTTTGATTATCAAGTGGGTGTAAGAAGACTTTTCCAATCGAGGATAGAAAAAGTTTTGTGTAGAGGATGATCATCCTCTACCAGATGATATTCAAGATTGCAGAAATGTTTGGTAGCTATTTGTTTTACATTAGAGGGATCAACTACGTCATCGCCGGTTCCGTGATATAAGATGACGGGAATCATTAATTGCTTGCTAACAACGGATTTGAATTCAGGAAGATTTAAAGCTGGTGCTAGAAGGATCAATTTTTTGACCATGTTTTCATTTTCCATGGCAAAGCTGACCGCCATTAAACCTCCGTAACTTGAGCCTACTATTATCAGGTCATTTTTCCCGGTAAGGACTCTGTTGAGTTTATTCATGCGTGCGTTAAAATCTCCCGTATAATCTTCAATAATCATTTCCGGAAAATTTTGAGCAAAAAACTGTCCTTTGGCGCCTTGCGCTGTGCTTTCCAGACCGTGAATAAAAACCAAAGTATTTCCCATATATTATCCCTTCTCAATAATTTTTTATTGTGTAGATTATGGCAGTATGTTATCAATTTCACAAGAAAAGTAAATACAGGAGTTTATTAATTATGGCGTTAGTTTTACCTTTTAAAGCAGTACGACCGCAACAAGAATTTGTTTCTCAGGTAGCTGCCCTTCCTTACGATGTCATGACCAGAGAAGAAGGTCAAAAAGCTGTTGCCGGAAAAGATTTGAGTTTCCTGCACGTGGAAAAATCGGAGATAGATGTACCTGACAGAACGCCAAGTAATCATGAACTTATTTACCAGGCTGCGAAACGCAACTTTATTAAAATGATGGAAAAGGGTATTCTTATACAGGATGAATCACCTTGTTTTTATATTTACAGGCAGAAAATGGGTTCTCAGGTACAAACAGGGATAGTGGGCCTGATGAGTGCATCCGAATATGATGCGGGAAAAATAAAGAAACATGAATTGACCAGAAAAGATAAAGAAGAAGATCGCATACGGCATGTTGCTACAGTCAATGCGCAAACAGGTCCTGTGTTTATAAGTTACCGTGAGCGTAAGAATTTAAATACGATTGTAGATGAAATAACGTCAAGCCGTCCTGAATATGATTTCACTGCCGAAGATGGAGTTACACATACAGTTTGGCTTGTAACCGACAAAAAACAGATTGAAAACATCAAAAAAGAGTTTAGCGACGTTGACGCTCTTTATATTGCCGATGGACATCATCGCGCCGCCGCTGCCGCTACAATTGCCAGATTGAGACGTTCTCAGGATAAATCAGCTGCTTCAGTAAAGGAATATGAATCGGTGCTGGCGGTATTTTTTCCTCACACACAACTTAAAGTAATGGATTATAACCGCGCAGTCAAAGACTTAAACGGTCTGACGCCGGAAAAGTTTGTCGTAAAAATCAGCGCATCTTTTACAGTTACGGAAAACTTTACAGCCCGGTCGCCTCAAAAGCTTCATGATTTTGGGATGTATCTGGAAGGCAGGTGGTATAAGATAACAGTTAAAGAAGGTGTTTATAATGAAAATGATCCGGTAGCTAGTCTGGATGCAGCCATATTGCAGGAGCATTTGCTTTTTCCCGTCTTGGGTATTAAAGATCCGCGTGTAGACGATCGCATAAAATTTATCGGCGGCATAAGAGGGATGGATGAACTGGAAAAACTGGTCAAAAAAGATGGCTTTGCAGTGGCATTTTCCCTCTATCCCACGACCATGGAACAGATAATAAAAGTTGCCGATGCCGGAGCAATAATGCCGCCAAAATCAACATGGTTTGAACCGAAATTGCGCAGCGGTATTTTTGTCCACAAATTAGATTAAACTATTTTTTGTTTAGAGTTCGATACCAGGTTGCAGTCAGAGGTATACAGCAACGGCGAGGCGACACCGCATATGCGGGACAAGCATCTGTTGTATTAGTGCATGTCGAGGAGCCGAATATCACGATAAATCGTGACCAACAAAGGTAGAAGTAAAATCTACATTACCTGTAAGTACCACCTGCAAGGTGGTAACTTACATG
>AWGX01000433.1 GCA_000495415.1 Smithella sp. ME-1
CTATTGTTTCAGAATAGTCTACGGTAATTCTCGGGTGGTTCTTTGTGTAATGATTTGCTCTAGAATAATGTCCTAGAATTCCCCTGTAAGCGGTTTTTTTATCAATCTGATTTCTAACAAAGAGAGAATCAGCGATTTCTTTATAAGACCGTAAGGTCATGATTACTTTAACTGCTATTTTAAGATTGATACAGGCTTTTTCATATAATGGGAAAATATAACAAAGCCTTGGATCCTTAA
>AWGX01000434.1 GCA_000495415.1 Smithella sp. ME-1
AAAAAAATGCACGAGCAGCACATAAATTTTGACGAAGTTTATGATCTCATTGCTTTTCGCATAATACTTGATTCCGAACAGGAGAAAGGTTGCTACGAAGTTTTAAGCCTGGTGCATGCCTTGTGGAAGCCTGTCCCCGGTAGATTTAAGGATTATATAGCCATGCCCAAGGCCAATCATTATCAATCATTGCATACGACAGTTATCGGGCCTTA
>AWGX01000435.1 GCA_000495415.1 Smithella sp. ME-1
GATAACCATAACGAACAAATCCTATTCCTGCTGCTATAAACGGCACAAATTTATTTTCCGGGGAAAAGTGATATAGGCCTTCAATGCCATAACCATATACATTTTGCCATGGATCGTCAGGAACATGACGAGACGCATCTCTCATTTCGGTTGGGATATAGTGAAAATATCCTTCCACACCTATATTTTCTGTAATATTGTACCCGGCACGTAAACCGACAGTATATGAACTTCGCTGTAATTCATTGCCTTCAAAAACATA
>AWGX01000436.1 GCA_000495415.1 Smithella sp. ME-1
CTTTCCGCTACACGGATTTTATCTGTCGCATTGGGATATACAAGTTTGTGACCCGGACCATAAGAGGCCATATCCCACCAATCGGAAAATTGGGTAGGTATGCTGTGAATCCAGTGCAGCCAGATAACTTTTTGCAATTTATCTTGAATGTATTGCAATCCGATGGCGTACGGTTTATTCCAGCCGGTAAAAACGAAGTCATGCGTAAAGACCGTGTCGATTTCCAGTTCTTTGATAGTTTCAACAAGTATATCGCACGTTGCTCTGGCTGTTTTTTCGTGATCTTCGGAAAGCGGTTGGCCGCTTTGATAATCTTTTAAATGGGCAAAAGGTATTTTTTTAAGAAGGGTACAATTCGAAATGTTAAACTGATTTTCAGAATCATTGAATCTTTCATTAACGAACAGGAAAACTTCGTTTCCGTATTCGGTGAGCATTCTGACCTGATCTTTGACGATTCCTGTTAGCGAATACCAGGGATCGAACTTCATGAAAGTAGTGAGAATAGCAATTTTCGCCATAGGCTGCCTCCTTATGCGAAGTATTAAGTTTTAGAGTTTAGGGTCAAGTAACTGCAATTACTTTTGTTTATGTTTGTTATTTCATGGCGACACCTCCTTGTATTTATAAGTTATCTAAGTTTTATAAGTTGCACTTTATAACATAGAATTTTTATTGTGCAAGTATTTTTATTGACTAAGAAACAGTGACCCGGCGGAGAGTACCGGATCACTGCGGCGAGATGCACGGAGGGGCAGTCCGTGCAGGGGATAGTTAATTCAATGACAAAATCTGTTCGTATAATTTAATGATGCGTTGAATATGGCCGAGCACATAAACACGTTGAGAATTTTTCATGTAACGTACCATTCGTAAAAAGAGAAAATCTTTCCAGTCATTCGGTTTCTGCAAAAGAATTTCCTTGTTTCCGGCGCCGGGCAATTTCTTGTCGTCCTGTGGATTTACCGCGCCGTCAAATAAGCAAATATCAAGAGGGAATGGTGCTTCATCGCAGCCGGACGCTTTCCAGTATTTACGATAATAAAGTTCTTCTATTTCTGATTCCGGCATGCCGTCATAAACTTCCGGATTGTATTTTTTAGATAGTCCCCACACAGTAAGACCACCAGGATCTTTAGGATCATTAGTTGTTGTTCGACTTTCCAGTCCCAGTACAATATCCAGTCCCTTGTTGAAATTTTCCCGCATGATTTTATCCTTTGATTTGAGGAACATTGAATGTTTTAATGCCCCATGTTAAGAATCCAAGAAACAATAAACCGACAATAAAATACAAGATACATCGCGAAATAACATTCCGTTTCGTCTTGTTCCAATCGTCGCAAATATCCATGAGTTTTT
>AWGX01000437.1 GCA_000495415.1 Smithella sp. ME-1
GGATACTCCATGCGCATCTGGCTTGATCCGGATAAACTGACGGCTTATTTCCTCACTGTGGACGATGTGATAACTGCACTTAAGTCATACAATGTTGAAGTTTCAGCCGGGCAGTTCGGCGGTGCACCCGCAGTAAAAGGACAGCGATTGAATGCTTCCATCATTGTCCAGAACATGCTTTCGACGCCCGAAGAGTTTGCCACCGTTCCCCTGCGTACCAATCCGGATGGGTCAATCGTACGCATCGGTGATGTTTCCCGTACCGAACTGGGGTCCGAAATCTACGACATTGAAGTCGCATATAATGGCAA
>AWGX01000438.1 GCA_000495415.1 Smithella sp. ME-1
CCGGCTTTGCCGTCCTTCCATGTATATACGCCTTCCAGACCGTACTTGTCATTATCTCCGTCTGTAAAATCTGTCCCAGTAGTGACTGCCGAATAGCTCTGATCTTTCACTTTTGTATAGGCGGCATTAATTGTGAAGGGAGCAATAGTATAAGAATACTTGATTCTTGCAGCAGGCGCAAGACTGTTGCCGAAAATAGTCCCGGTACTGCCGTCATTCATAATACCGACATCAAATTTGCCAATAGG
>AWGX01000439.1 GCA_000495415.1 Smithella sp. ME-1
CTTCGCGGGAATGACAACCTTATTTTAACTCTTTGGGCTCATAACCCAAAGGTCACTTATCGCAATGAGACCTAACTTATACCTTTTTGATTCAACCTATTATACTCTTCTATCGTCCCCACATCATACCACCTACCATCATCAATCACCACGCCGCCGACTGAGCGCGGGTCTTCTTTAATCATCTCGACCAGCGGCAAAACGATTGACTCGATTTTGCCCGCCTGCAATCGACTTAAGAAGGATTTTTCTAGAATATAAACTCCGGCGAACAGGCAACTCTTTACACCGTCATTTTGCAAAATATGCCGCATGTCACAGACAAAACCTTCCTGATCAACATTGACATTGAGCAACGGCCCAATTGAACGTAACGCCAGCGTAACGGGTGTTTTTAATTCAAAATGTTTTCTGATCAGCAGCTCAATCGGCATGTTGGTGATGATGTCGCCGTTGTATACAATGATGCGTTCGTCATCGGCGATCAGATTTTCGATATTTTTGATGCCGCCCGCGGTATCCAGTAAAACCGGCTCAAAGCGATACGTAATCGGAATGCCCTGCCAACTATTATCAGGAAACGTCTCTTTATACTTTTCCGCGCAGTGATGCGTGTTGACGATAAAGCGTTTAACGCCGACAGCGCGCAGATGCGCCATCGCATAAGTGATTATCGGACGTCCGCCAATTTCCAGAAGCGGCTTGGGCGTGTTTTCCGTCAGCGGCCTGAGCCTGGTTCCCAGCCCGGCACCCAAGATGAATGCTGTGCTAATTTGTTTGTTCGTCATATTTACCTTTTTAAAGGGATAGACAATACTCCAACTTATCTATTGCCGCTTTTATTTTTTTTCTATCCATTTTGGAAATATTTAAAAATTTCCACTGAACTGCCGGAAAACGATCAACATCTTTTAGATTGATTAATTTCCACACTGGAGCTCCCTTCTTTACAGAAAGGATAAATTGTTTTTCCTGATCGGTCATTCCTTTTCGTATTTCTAAAATGAGTTTATCCCTCGCCTCCTCAAGTTCCTGCAAAGAAATATCAATAAAGGCCATGCCGTCAAATTCATTTTCAAATACTTTTCTTATATCCTGATAATTTGGATTCAATAATTCAGCCATCGGCCTGTCATGACTTATCAGATGAACAATAAAAGATTTTCTGATTTTGCTCGTTATCCCTTCATTATCAAGAAGCAGTTTTATATCGAAAAGATCGCGCGGATGCTGGCGGTCAAGAGCGGCGCAGATTTTACCGCCATAGATATCGGCGATATCCAGCACCTTTGATTCAGCAGTCAATTCGAACATCTCCTGAACCCGGGGCGTGACAGTCATCTTAACTGGTTCGTAAATCGTCCCTCTTAAAACCGGATTGGGTTCTATTTTAACATTACATTTATCTACCCGGACGTATATGCTTATAATGTTTTTGCCGACGCGCCTGGGTATGACGGCTGAGTTGGGGATAAGACGCTCAATGTCGCCGGCAATATTTTCAAGTGTCGAATGAATAGACGTAATCGCAGTCTCTCTTTCATCAATCGGAATATACGTTAAATCGATATCAACAGATAAACGCGGCATATTCCGGATAAAAAAATTAATGGCCGTACCTCCTTTGAGAGCAAATATAGGGTATCGCTCAACAATGGGCAGAATCCTGAGCAGTAGTGTTGCCTGACGATAATAAATGGAATCTTTCATTTCATTTATCTCCGCTGCGCGGCACGGTTATTCTGTATTGCGGATCAAGACGGCCGCTTTTTACAACAGTGCGGTCTCCCTTACCCAGGTTAACTTTTTTAAGATTGAGCTTTGCCGCAAAAGGCAGATTAGCCGCTTGCGCCATATACAAAAACAGCCTTTTAACTTTTATGGACGCGCAGGATTCCAATAATTTCTGAACAAGTCCCGGACGAAGAGAAAGAAGCGATTCCATTATCTTCATCGCTTCGTCAAAACCTTGTTTTGCCGGAACATGATAGAGCATTTCCATCGCCGCGCGTTCCGGCGAAGATATGCGTATAGAAAGATCTCCCCATGGGAAATCCACATAACCGGCAGGCAAATTATCTGGGAAAAGACTGGTCATTTTGTAAGTAAAGGAAACACCCCAATCATGTTTTAAAAACCACAAGGGCAACTTTTGTCCCGATGGACCAAAGAGAAAAACATCACGTGTTTGTGAGAATGCATAATGACTATAACCTTGGAGTTCAAGCGCCGTTCTTGCACCACAATGCACGGGAAGTTTTAGCTGGCTCTGCATCGCGGAAAGCGCACCTCGCCAATCAACCTTGTCGCCACGTGTTACATAAGCACCATCGCCTATAGACTCAAGCCACCCGCTTTTTTTATATCTTGCAAGCAGTTGTCCATCGATACCCTGACTATTGAGATAACTTGCGGTTAAAACCACACCTTTAGGAAATTGCATTATTTTCTGTAATTTTGTGCTATTTTGTATACTCATAGTTTACATTATGGCATTATTTTACAGAACAGTCAATTAATTCTGTAAAAATATTCCTTATAGTATACTGCAAGTATACATTACAGAATAATTTTACAGTTAAGTGATATCCGTAATTTTAGAATCTTTCCATCAGTGGCCTGAGCCTTGTCCCCAGCCCGGCACCTATAATGAATGCTGTGTTGATTTGTTTGTTATCCATGATTTCTTCTTATAATTTATTATATTTTTTCCTCCCTCGATGGGAGGAAATTAAAAGGAGGG
>AWGX01000440.1 GCA_000495415.1 Smithella sp. ME-1
GCGCCAGCGGGGGACAAAAGACAAGATTCGGCCCGGAATGAAACTGCGACTATTATGCAACGCTTTGCACAATAGTCTTGACTTTTGTGCAAAGTCCTGCTAAATAGTTGGCCATGAAACGATACCTCTATGATCCGATAAAAAAAGATTTACTTAAGAAAATGGTTATTCTGACTGGACCGCGACAAGTCGGCAAAACCTGGCTTGCCAAAGCGCTCATGCCGGAATTCAAAGCGCCTCAGTATCTTAATTTTGATAATATCGCCGACGCGAAGATTATTAATTCACAGTCGTGGCCTGTTAAAAGCGATCTGCTTATTCTCGACGAAATTCACAAAAAACCGGAATGGAAAAAATTTGTTAAAGGTGTCTTTGACACGCGTCCGAAAAAACAGGCTATGTTGATTACCGGCAGCGCGCGGTTGGATACGTATAGACAATCAGGTGAATCGCTGGCCGGTCGCTATTTTCCCATGCGTCTAAATCCGATATCCGTCAGTGAACTTAAAGATACTTTGTCACCTGATGAAGCACTGACTCTTCTTAACCGGTTGGGTGGATTTCCTGAGCCATTTTTGTCCGGTTCAGAAACAGAAGCGGCTCGGTGGAGAAATCAGTATTATACGGATTTGATCAGAGAAGATATTCTGGAATTCGGCAGATTGCAGGAAATTCGTTCGATGAAGTTGTTATTGGAGTTGTTGCGCTCAAGGGTCGGCTCTCCCGTTTCGTATACGTCTATCGCGCAAGACCTGCAACTGTCGCCCAATACGGTGCGCAGATATATTGATATTCTGGAAAGTTTGTGCATTGTGTTCACAGTGCGGCCCTTTCATTCCAATATAGCAAGATCAATTCTTAAAGAACCCAAACTGTATTTTTATGACAGTGGCTTTGTGCAGGGCGGTGAAGGAATACAGCTGGAAAATACCTGCGCGGTATGCCTGCTAAAGCATGTTCAGTATTTGCGGGATATTAATGGCGAAGATATTGAGATGAATTATATTAAAACTAAAGACGGGAAAGAAATTGACTTTTCGCTAACCGGTAACGGCAGGGCTACGCATCTTATTGAGGTGAAACTTTCAGAAGACAAGCCTTCCGCGTCGCTTGGCTTTATGGCGAAGAAGCTTCCCGGGGCAAAAGCTTTGCAACTCGTTCAAAATCTCAGGCGTGAACAGCAGAAAGATAATATCTCTATAGTCACAGCCGGAAAGTGGCTGGCGCAACTGTCTGCCTGATGCCTTACGAGGGGCAAGGTGAATAGTGAAGAGTGAAAGAAAAACTGTTCAATATACAAGGTTAAGAATACCGGTGAAAAGTGAATGGTGCCCCACGGCACTAC
>AWGX01000441.1 GCA_000495415.1 Smithella sp. ME-1
GAATGGTGAAGGGTGAAGAGTGAAGGGATTTTTCACCTTTCACCATTCACGCTTCACAGTTTTTTAGTGAACCACCGTACCTAATGAATAGATGGTGACCGCTTCCGTTCCGCTTCCGATATTATCCAGACGGCACAGGAATCGCTTGCTATTGTTCTGCGCGATAGTCATCGTGCCGGAAAGTGTCACGCCCGCGCCTGCGGTCAATGTGATGGTTTCCGCCGCGTCCGCATCATTGCGGATGGTGAACTCGAAGCTGGAGCCGACGATGCCGCCCGCAAATCCCGCGACGATCTGCGCCGCTGTCGGCGTAACATCTGAACGGTTATCGCCTGCCGGATCACGTTTGATCAAGCCGCCGATCAATTCCGCTGCTGAATAGGTAGCCGCGCCTGCGGTTGTTTTGGTTGTGACGGTGGTAATAAACCAGCCGGTCTGCGTGATTCCCGGAACGTGTCCGATCAACAGCACGCTGGCCAGTTCGTCTTCGGCGTCTGTCGGGTCAAGCACGAGCGCGCGGGCATATGCAAGCGCTGCTGCCGCTGTCTTACCTTTTCCGGCGTCGGCTGCATCAACGTATTCCGCTTTGACAAATGTATTCACTGCTATTGCGGCATTCATAACAAGTTTGCTGATGCCGAGCACTCTTACCGCAGCGGCTTCGCCCAGGGCCGGGCGATTCTGCAAAATGCCCAGGAGCCCTTCAACTTCGCTATCCGGTCTGCGCACACCTGTGGATGTCAAGACGACAAATTTATACTGATCGTCGACCAGGCTTTCAATTGCCGGAGCGGATATGTCCAAAATTTTATTTTCCCCAAACATGGATTTTAATCCTCCTTTTCTGTTTTTTTTATTTATTCCGGTTTAGCCCGGTTACTTATCGCCCGCGATTTCGGCCTGGTATTCTGTTGCCAGTTCAGGATTTTCTTTCTGTACCTCGGCAAACGCAGCGCTGTAGGACAACTCTTTATTGGCCGACATCTTTGTCTTGGTCATGGTGTCCAGCTTCGCGCCCGCTGTGCCTGTGCCTCCGCCCGTATCTTTGTCGCGTGTTGCAACTTCTTTAAAAGTAACCAACGGCGTGGCGGATTCCAGGAGTGCTTTCATGCGGTCGAAGGCGGTGAATTTTTCTTTTTTTTCGCCAAATTCGATTTGATTATCGATTTCAGCCATTGAGAAAAGTATTTCCGGCAGACCGAAGGAAACCGTTGCAGGAGTTATCTTTCCCGCTTTAATCAGCGATTCGCAAAAAGCAGCGATCTCTGTCTTGATTGTGGACAGCCGTATCTGCTTCTGCTGTTCAGCGAACTCGGCCTGCGCTTTTTGTTTGCCTTTGTCCTCGGCCTCTTTTCTGATTTTCTCCAGATCGGCTTCCGAATACTGTATGCCCGTGTTTGCCGGAGCTTCGCCGGGTATAGCATCATCGGGAATCTTGCTGACGTCGAAGCCGATGGTACCTAAAAACGCTTTCAACTTTTCTTTAAAATTCATATCTACAACCTCCTTTTTCTTTTCCTTGTAGTTTATTTGTTGCGTTTCATCGGCTGGCGGGTTTGCCGCCGATCTTAAATCTTCTATCTTCCAGTCCGGGACAATCCGGTCTGCCGTATCCTGTCCTTCTTTCTCGATGAGCCATTCCCGGAGACGACGAAATACATCCGCCAGGGAATTCCATGCCCAGGGTTCGGAAAACTCAAAACTAGCCGCATCGCCTTCCGCAAAAGCCACATCAGGCAAGCCTTTAACTGCCGGAGGCATTGCACCCAGGAAACCGACGTGTCGCAATGAGCCGTCTGGATAAAAAGCGGCAGAGCGTTTTTTAAATGAGCCGTTTTTCACCATATCCGCAAAATCCGGCTGAACCTGTTTGAACTTGGCCAGCAAAAGATTGCCATGTTTTTTCAACCCTTCGACCCAGCCATATGAAGGAGCATCTTCTTTCGGGTGCCCGATGCAAATCGGCGGCTCATGGACGGCGGCATTAAAGTTGGCAAGCGCCTTGTCAATCAGCGCATCTCCATCGTGTTCGACGCCGTTGCTATCGGTTTGTTTTCCTCCCCGAAAAATGGGAATCCAATCTTCAAAACCTGCAAATTTCATTTTTACCTCCCGATTATGCGATAATTCCCGCCACGAAACGCGCGACGTTATGTTTATAAACAGTGTCAATGGAATTATTGACCCAATACAGCCATACGAAGATGGAAATCGATTGTGGCGCGATTGTGCGTTTTTCAAATCTCATTTGATTATCCCCTCCGCCTAAGATAATTTTCCGCACCCTCAATAAAGAGCTTGCGAATGTCTGACTCTTCAGCCGCGCGGGTCAAAAATGGATTACCATGCATACCTTTAACCGCACGCACCGGATGCGCAGCTCCGGGCCAATAGAGAGCCTTTTTATTTTTCGGTACGATTTTGGTTTTATGCGGGCCGTAGAGTCCTGTGCCTTTATGTACATATCCGGCATAGCGCGCAGTAAATTTAACGACGCCGATTGTTCCGTCCGCATTGACATCGCTTGTGCCGGAGTTGGCCAGATTAGATGTGCGCACCGGCGCGTATTTGATGGCGCGGGCTTCCACTTCGGAGACGACGTTTATCAATCCGGCGCGCCTGGTACCTTGCGCTATTAGAGTAATACGTTTCCCCATAAGGTTAAGGTCAGGAGTGAATTTGTGTTGAATAATCATTTAACCCTCCTGATCGCGCGGCCACGGCAACCCGGATGATAGGGCGGCAGCATTCCCGCTGAGGTCGCATAATCGGCACGGTTGGTCGTCTGCGCCATGCGATTCATTTCCTGATTTGTTGCTTTGATGTCTGCCTCAAATTCTTCCGGCGACATGTTCATTTGCCGTTCGATGTTTTTATACGCCACGGAAACGCTGACGATCTGACCGTTCATCTCTTTACAAAAAGAGCACTCTTGTGTCGGCTCGTAGATTTCGATTTCCTCGATGCCTGCTTCGTGCATCTGCGCCACACCCGCCCAGTTGCGCGTGCGCTGCACGCTGGTGTCAATGATCCGGCGTACCTGCCAGCCTTCGAGATCGGCTGCTTTCTGGCCGAGCAGGTTTTTGAATTCGGCGATGTCCGCCGCGTTGCCGCGCCCGAACAGCCCGCCGTTCTTTTCGATGTAACGCTCCTGAATGAAATTGCGAACCACGCTCTGCGCGTCGGAATTTTTAAGGTAGGACGACACATAAAAGTGATCGGCCTTCGCCAAAAAGTTAATCGCGCGGATGTCCGGCCCGCCGAAAGCGAGATTAACGCCAGGCACGTTTTTGAAATCCGCATATATCTCTGTAACGGTGTCATGGATAAGTTCGCTGCTGACGGCAGACCCTGCGGCTGCGCCCAGCACGTTTTCAATGCGTTCGGTAAATGCCGTCATGGTCGGCGGCTCCGGCAGAGATCGCAGCCAGCCTTCGATTTCATCCAGCGCCCCTTCGCGCGCACTCTGCAGTGCGGGAGCGAGGCGCTCCATGTAGTGATCGATCCAGGCATCGGTGGGGTCGACTGACGAAAATTGTGGGGATGCACCTGCGCCAGGGAAAATAGATTTTTGAGGTTTAACGGGGATTACTAATTCTTCGCCTTCCAGAGGTGCTGGGATGCCGTAAGTGGAATAAAAATAATCTTTGGCAACCGGCAGGCCGATATCGACAACAAGCGTTTTGTCGATAGCGCTGCGCGTAGTCAAATCGGGCTTGCCGTTGGCGTAGGTTATTATATTTGGATATGACGTGACATTCGGGAAATTATAATCGACGATCCATTTAATCAGATTATCGTTCAGACATCCGTCGAGCAGATCGGCATCCGCTTCGATGATTTCCTGCCGTACATCGCCCTGGGTGTCTTCATTGCCGAGCTTGCCCTGTGTTCCTTCCGTGGATGCCGTTTGACCCAGCACGGTTTTTGATATTTGCCTGTCCATGTATTCGCACAGATCAGCATAATTAACCTTACCGGTGCGGCTGGCCTCCAGAAATTCAACAGACATATTATCCGGCATTGTGATTCCCGTATCCGTCTGGATGGCTTCGATAGCCTGGAGTAATGTCTTCTTTTGCGGATCGAGCGTGCCTGAAGGATATTTGCCGACAGTTGTCGGCATGCCGAATTTTTCCAGGAAAACCATCCAGAATTTAATGCCGTGTTTTTTAAACCACACCGGCCACCATAGCCGCTGACCGAGACCTTTCCCGTACGGATTGTCGCTGTCGCCGTAGGTAAAGGAAATAAACTTGCGCTCCGGCAGAACTTCACCATCGATCATATTCTGTAATGTCAGCAGGCGGAGTTCTCTCTGCGGCGTAAAGATAAACCGGCGCGGATGTTTGCCGATAATTTTTTTAATATTAATATTCGCGCCGATAACCTGCCAGAGAATCTCAGCTTCATAGTGACCATAGAGAATGGCCTTGAGTAGCTCCTGCCGCGCCTGGTCGAAATTACAATTCATCAGGGTCTGAGATACAAAATCGGCAATAATTTGTTCCTGCGTTGTCGCAGCAGGCCGTCCCAGCTTGCGGGCGGACTTGGCGGGTATGATTTCCCATTCCTTGCCGACAACGGCCATCGCGCGCTGCTGCAATACCGACCCGGCATGGGCATCGCGTTCGACTTCGTCGTACAATCGCAATCCTCTGCCTGCGGCTTCGGAGCGCAAAACCGGATCGGGATTTTCCAGTCGCTTGATCCACCCGGCAAACATATCGATGTCTTTTTCGATAGTCGCTATTTCATCGGTGTTGGGCACTGGTTTATTTTCGTTTTCTGCCATGATTTAGTGTCCTATAAAATTGGCCATGCTCTGACTGGCCGTGGTTCTGGTATGTCCTGTGGATTCAAATTCGATATCGCCTCCCCATTCCTGCCGGGTAGCAAAGCAGGCCATTGCCCCGGCAATGCCGGAATCGCCGTGGCGCTTTTTATTGTCCTTGCCCTTCTGCCGGATCTCCGGAAGTTTGGCGACTCCCTTGATGACTTTAAATGCCCGGTGGTCTTCGATGACATCGGCGTCTCTGGCCATCGTTATTGTCTGATCCTCAAATGCCGCTTTATAGGCGGGCATGTTTTCGCGGTACCATGCCTCGGTAATCATGACCTGCGCGATGCGTCCCTCGCCGTAACGCTGCATGGCACGTTCAGCCAGATACTGCCCGTTGCCGCGTGCATCGAGTGCTCCATAACGGAAGCGCGACAGGCGGTCGCAAATGTAATAAAGAATCTGCTCCTGCTGTTGGAATGGCATATTGCGCAGTTCAAGTTGAAATAATTCGCGCCAGTTGGCCTTTTGATTTTCCAGCCAGATTTTTAAGACGGTCAGATCGCCGGTGCGGGCGAAGTCTTCGCCGAAGATTGAATTCTGTTCGTCGCTGAGTCCGGTCAGATGAGGTTTGATTATTTCCTCACACCAGTCTTTGACTTCGGCAGAGCGGATATGATCAGGCAGCGCGGCAAAAGATGTCGGCTGTTCATAACGGATCACCGGGATGTCGGCGCTGAGGCATTTCTCAATGACGGCGCGGGTAAGGAAAACGCCGGTGCCCTGGCTGGGTATGCAGAAAAGTTCTTCATCCGCGTCTTCGCCATAGGAATCAATGATGCCCTGTCGCCATGTTGCCTCCGCCTCCGGCGACCATTCGCGCTTCAGAACTTCACAGATGCGTTTATACAGGCCGTCCGTAAGAGCTTCGTCGAATGTCACGCGATGGAGGCTGTAAGGTTTCTTGCCCGCTCGGATATCCTGCACGAGCGAATTGAATTCGTTATTGTCGCCAAAGTGTGTTGAGATAATGCGAACCTGGCCGCCCCACATCAAGAGAGCCATTGCCGCTTTTAAGAGGCCGGGCAGATCGTCATGGAAGGCCGCTTCATCAATGACCACGCGGCCCTGCTTGCCGCGTAGATTGGTTGGCCTGCTGGAGAGTGCGGTAATGCGCCAGCCCGATTCAAAGGTAATTTTATAAGCAAGGATTTTCTGTTCTTTGACAATGCCCCGGTCGTCTTCGTCCGGCTCTTCATATTCATCGATGGAAGAAACGGCCATCTTGTAGGCGCGCGCCCAGTTGGCGCAGTCATTGATAAATTCCAGCGCCATGTCTTTGGTGTAGCCGATGTACCAGACGTTGCGCTTTTCGCCGTTTCCTTTTTCGGAGGCGTAAAGGGTATCGTCAGCGGCTTCGGCCCAGGAGAATCCAACACGCCGGGATTTTTCACCGACTTTAACGTCAGACTGATCAGCGACCCAGCGTTGCTGATAACCCAGGAGAAGGCTTGTTGACTTGCGCGCCTTTTCAAAATCTGTTTGATTAGTCTCTTCCATCTTTATACGATGCCTAAAATCTTATCTTTTATTTCCTTCGCCTGGTCTGCGGTCATGCCGCCTTTTTTAACAGCTTTGGCGACTTCATCCGCCGCCGCATTAACTTTATTTTTAAAGTAGCCGTTGCTTTCGGCCTGCTTGAATTTAACAACCAGTGATCCCAACTTTGTGAGGCTATCCATCAAGGAACTATCAATCGCTCCGGGTTGTTTCTCTTCGGCGAAGGTCAGTTCACGCTCCAGGAGCGCTTCCATGCGCAGGCCGAAGTTTGCTTTGCGGGCACGCGCCTTATCCCATTCGTCGAGATCTTCACCCGGCTTTTTGGTCAGGCCTTTCCATGCGGAAAGTGTCTGCCGTGATACGCCGAGTTCGGTTTCGATTGCGCTCAACGATTTGCCGTCGATGAACATCTGTCGGGCAACATTCTCCAGTTGTGCGCGCGCGCCTTTTTCAGCCATGCTAATCCTCTAATCTTCCAAACCGTCTAATCATCTATTTCAGTTCCTCTTCCAGCCGCTTGATCTCGCTGAGGGCGACGGTAAGGTCGGCCCACTTGCTTTTCAGTTCGTCCCACTGGCTGTCCATCGTATCGACGAGAAGATCTTCCGGGCGCGTTAGACTGCAATCGAGATTGAGAGATATGATCTGCGCCAGGCTTTCAATTTCCAACCGGAGGCGTTTGGCTATATGCTCAAGATTAGTAAGTTTAACGCGGCGCATTGCGTTTTGTGTGCTCATCAGGGTCAACCTCCGACGCTTTCTTCGTCCATAACAAGCCGCATCGCTTTTTTCTTGCTGATGCGGATGACGGGACAAAATTGATTTTGATTAATAGAGTCCTTGCATTCGGTCATTGTCTGGATGTTGAGAGTGACGATATCGCGCAAATCATTCGTCACGCTGGCAAAGTCCTTGCAGAGAGAGACGTTGGATTCGTACATCTTCCGTTGCTCGGCCATGTCCTTGCTATATCTGTCAAGAACCGCAGCCATATCTTTACTGTTCTTTTCGAGAATGTTTTCGATGCGGCGGTTATCCTGCCACCATAGAAAGATAATCAGTCCGATTGTTCCAAAATCGCTAACTATCTTTAAGACGCTGCCGAGGCTGAAAGATTCCATATTTTATTCACCCTTCACGTTTCACCTTTCACAATTTTTTATTCGTCTTCAAATCCACTTCTTTCTGCCAGCGTTTGGCATTCTACGCAGCGCCTTGCCGCTGGATTAGCTTTTAATCTTTTTTTGGGGATCGGTTCCCCGCATTTGATGCAATATCTTTCTCCTGTAACCGGTAACGGCGCGACACTTGCCCGCGCCTGGTGATTCCTTAATGCCGCCTGATCGTAAACCTCCGTAGCTTGTTGCGCATCGTCCAGCGCGTCCATTTATTTCGCCGTTCCTTTAGACTTGTCGTAAGACCGGGATGTGACATAACCGACATAGCCCACGCCCATGAGTGCCCACATGCTGTCGGGTATGGCCTGTAACCATGTCTTTACACCGGTTATAATATTGGCGGCTGTTTGTGGGTTAACCGCGTAGACAATTCCCATCGGAATGCTGGCTAGAATCATAACGTACATGACATACAAAAATGACGGACGCGCGCGCGAAGTCCATTTGTCTGCACTGGCTGCTTCTGCCACCATGACACTAAGCCGCGTTGTTTCAATCTTTGATTCAATCTCCTGCGACTGAAGAGCAAGCTGCGCTGCTTTCTCCGCGCTCATCGGTTCTTTGCCGGTGAGGGCCGTGCGGATGTCTTTAAATAATTGACCGGCGCCGGTTAAAACGTTGCCTACGTCTATTTTTGCTAAACTTAAGTCTGACATACTTCACCTCTACTTTTACTCGGATCCGGAGCCTTTGTGCAGCGGCTACCCCTAACCGCCGCCAGCTCCGGATCCCGCCCCACAGGAGTTCTATGCGTCCTGAAAATGCGGATAGTCCGGTTTGCTAAACCTTCCGCCCCAATGCAGGCCGACCGATTCGCCTATCTTACCGGCCTGCATATAATCGGGTATGCGATCCCCGTTCACATCAACCTTGACATCCCACACCGGTTTGCCGTCGCGCGTTATGGCAATGTCGAAAGCGCGCGACTTATCGTTATCCGGATTGCCGTCATCGAGATCGACAAGGTGCTCTGATTTTAATGTCCAGGTGACCTTATATTTATTTTGCTGATCAGTGATCGCTGCGAGACCGGCGATCTCACGCAGGCGATTAACTTCATTGAGTGACTTACGGCCCTGAGCCCATAGTGCAAATTGCTCGGCGACTGTGCGGGCTGTGCAGGTGATTATAAAAGGAATGCCAGCGCGGTTCATCGCGATGGCAAAGGCTTTGATCTTACGCTGTAGAGACAGTGTGCAGTCTTCAATGTTTCGTGAAGCCATAAAAAGTTCTCCTGCGATTTTTCTCTTGCTTCGTCCAGCTTTGGCCGGGAGGCCTGAACCTCCCGGCCATTACCAGATGGCTGAGCAAAGAAGAGATGGGTCATGCGTGGATTGACATTAAAGGATTGCTAAGCGGTGGGCTACCAAAGCGCTTGAGAAAAACACACTAAAAAGCCCCTCTCTCGCGTACGCGAGGAGGGGCCGGATACTGATATTATTATCAGTGTTTATTTATAAAGAAACAATTCTTTTTTGCCTGCTATAATTTCCCGAATATCTTTTCCTGTACCGCTGAAATGGAAACTATAAGTTACTGTACAAGCATCTTTTTCACTTAGACATAGAGAGTTTAAATCTTCAGCTATCTTTATCTTCATTGATGGCATGGCTATTTTTGCCATTTTGTTTACAAGCTTGTCGATTTTTTTGGGGGATATTTTTTTACCTGCAATCTGCATAATTATTCTCCATCAAACAATTTACATTGAGTTGACTTGCCGCGTAAAATATCACGGATGCGAGTCTCTGTCAAACCGTAACGCCGCGCCAGTTCCAGATGGTTGAATCCGGTGAACTCTTTGCGGATGCGCTCGTCGCGTTTATCCATGAGCAGGCCGTCGATCTTGCGAAAGTAAAACCGCGTGCCGCCGAGATATTGGCTGAGGTTTAGCGTAGCCTCGACGCCGATGATCTCGGCGATATCCTGGTAACATTCCGGTAGGTTTTCTGCTGTTATCTCGGCAGCGATTTCTTTCAGCCATCCACTATTCACTGTTCACCATTCACTATTTTCTCTTGATTCGCCAGCATACCCTTTAGTCCTTCAATAACCTTGCAGGCTTCATCATCCGTTGTTATTCGGTTTATTCTCATGTATTTTTTCATCCAGTGATGGAAGCCATCTTCGACGCGCCATTTTATTTGTCCGGCCAACGCACTGACCATATTCAGCTGATCATGTGTTGCCAGGCAATAAACATTCGCCGGTCGTCCTTCTTTCCAGCGCCGCATACAATGCTTTTTCGCAGCTCTCTCTTTGGCCGTATATTTTTCCTTGATTTTAAAGCTGAGTGTTTTGATAAAATAATTGATCACCGCATTTGCTTCGGCATAGGTCAAATCGCTGCTTGATGTTTTTTTGCCGTTCGTCCGGCCCGCTATGATATCCCGATATTCAACGTCGGATAATCCGCACTGCTTCTTCGCGATGTGAATAATCTGGATTTGTTTTGGGTCGATCTTCATCGGCGATGCCTCATAATACCGCAAATATAACTAACTGTAAAAAATATGCTCACAAGGAAGATGCCCCACTGCCCGGCTGTAATCGTGGCGTAAATCCAAAACGGCTGGCCGCATAGGCCGCAAATAAATCCTAGTTGATACCGCTTTCCGGACAGCGCCCAAATTGATATGCAGGAAAAAAAGAATATGGCGATTTGAATAATCACGCTATCCTCCTATGCTCTTTATTATTTCGCCAACACGCTGCAGATTTGCCTGCCTCTTCTCATGTGTTATGTTTGAGAAATCCTCTTCTTCAGGTCTGCCGTTGCCGGAAAGGGCATTGTCTTCGCGCTGGCGGTGTTTCTTTTCCGCCTGGATTGATGCGGATTTCCCTTCGCGTTCAGAAATTGAGATCATAACTTTTTTAAGATAGTTATGATTTTCCAGCACCTCAGTAAAATTTTTTTTGATGCAGATATCGAGCGCTTCGATGATACCCGCGTGACTGATCCGGAAGATTTTCTTTTGAAAGCCGAAAGCCTGCGAATCAAATAGTTTAACAACGTCTTCCAGGATGCGCCGGAATTTTGATGACTTTAAATGAAACGGCGTCACTGCAAATAAGCTGACATAGGCCAATACCGGTGTGGAATATTTCTTGCCGAGTTCGTGCTGTGTCAGCACGTTAAAAACATAATCCAAATCTTTATTGATAACCATATCTGTAAAATTAAACTCCTTTCGACAATGTGGGCAGTTTAGGTTCATCTTCTCTCCTGCTCTTCAAGATTATTTAGAAATTCCTTGATGGTTTCGATTGCGTCTTCTACTTTGCCGGATAAGGTAAAGAGTCTTCTGCCCGCTGTAGTGAAATTCTCCTCATCCACATCAACAAGATCTTCCAATTCCGCGACTGCTTTCTGTAGCTCCTCCAACCTAAATATCTCCGTGCAGGCGTACTGTTTTGTGTGATCAAATATTCGCGGTGACTCTCCTAGTGACATCTTATCTCCTCCTGTGTTTTTCGTTCACCATTCACTATTCACTATTCACTACGCCCAATCATCGCATCCCTTCCGTTCGCCCGGCTTTTGATAATTGTCCGGGAACCACTTTTGTTTATGATCGCAATATGCCCAGTTCCAGCCGTTGGGGTTGCCATGTTTGAACATATAGTGCATGCATTTTGCACATATTCGCTCCAGGGGCGCTTTGAGTTCAGGTGACAATACTTTGCCCTCCCTCAGCTTGTTTTCCCGCTTACGCCGGGCTGTGCCTTAAGGGAGGAAGTATTTTCCCGCTTACTGAGCGGGGATAGAATATTCTTTGCGAGAATCGATTGTGATGATTCCTGCATCGCTTCACCGATATGAACTATAAGGTATCTGCCGACCTTGATGAAGAGTAGAATAATCCCGCAAAAGCATAAAAGCACCAGCGCCGCGAGCAGGAATATTATCACCGCGAAAAATAATATCTGCGCGACGCCGCCAACGGAGCCGCCGAGGTCAACCATGTTTTTTATTTTTTCCAGTTCCTGATATTGTTGCATTTTGAATCCTCCTAATGAGCCTGTGGATCACGTAAGTGATCCCAAAGCGAATTATCCCAGCGCCGTCAGGCGCGCGGGGTTTGTACCTTTTAACGTGATGGTGCAACCAGCCATGACATGAATATCGCGAAAAAAAGAATCGCCAGTGCGCCTATAATTAACGCGATGCATGGCAGGTGTTTGTCCAGCCAGGCAATAACGCGGAGCAGGCGCCGTGGCGGATATTTGACTTCTGCATCACAACAACTTTCGACTAAAAATAATGACCTGCAATTATTTAAATATTGCGGGTCGTGTTGCTCACAGGAATCTTTTGTACATATCGGCTCTCTGAAAATTAATTTTTGCATAATTCATCTCCCGGATTCCCGCCTGCGCGGGAATAACATTTCACCTTTCACTTTTCACTCTTCACATTTTTCAGGTTGTACTTAAATTCCTCTGATGGTTTTCTCTCCGCGCCGATCAGCACTAGCTTTGCATCTGGCCACTTTTCAATAGCTGGACGGTCAAGCGATTTGACAATTTTGATGACATCGTCAAATTTTAATCGCTCGCATTCGGCCAGCGCGCCTTTTGGTAGTTTAACCTTGTCGCCTTTTTCCCGGATCAGGCTGCCCGGTGTCAGGTTAACGACATCGGTACCGTCGAATAGAATGGCTTTATTTTTCTTCATCAGCGAGATTAATTCTTTTTCGTCGGCTGCCAGATCATTTTTCAGGCCGCCCATCTCCGTAAGATATTTTTCTGTGATCGGATCTACTGTCGCATTGTAATTAGTTGCTACCTGCTCTATTATCTTTGATGTGTGCATTATCGACTTAAGCAGCAACTCCGCTTTATGTTTGATGTCGCTTTCCTGTATCCATGTTTTTTCTTTACGCTGCTTGGTCATCAGTTTTCTCCATATCCAGTTTGAGTTGGCCGAGGTAATCGGGCAGGCTGATTTTCTTCATGCGGGAATTGCGTTTCAGGATGCACAGGGCGCGGCGTTCCATCTTGCGCAGGTAGTCTATCATTTCGCTTCCCGCTGCGGGCTGATAATATCCGCCTCCGTCGCGTGAGGTGATCGAGCAGATGGCCAGTCCGTCGTCGCGCATGGCGGTAATCAGGCTTCGAAGCGCCCGTGTGCTGTTGACGTGATCATCCCACGGGCGGTCGAATACCAGCTCATATAATTCCGTCATGCTGACGGCATTGGCCGCACCGACATGCTGATTAAGCACTTCCCATACTCTGTTCCGGTTCGCCGCCGTATCGATAGTCTCCCCGGCAAATGCCGGGACTTTTCCTTTTTGTTCACTCATAAAAAGTTCTCCTTGTTTGTATTCACGCATGACAAGGTTCCCTTTGCTCTTTGCCTAAAATTTACAGACCCTGCAGATGACTTCCAGAATGAAGTAAGTCATGACCGCAGCCAAAAATACAAAACACCATCGCCGCATTTCCCGATCCTGCCGGATCACCTTTTCTTCCCATGCTTTTTCTTCGATATATGTTTTGATTTTTTTCATCATTTGCCTTCACCCTTTCCGTTAGACCGCCATGACAACGTCAGCAGTGACCTTCTTTTCGCCCATCTCGAAAGCCATGTTCATACTGCGGGCCGCGTAGTTATTGACGACCAGCGGATATGCATGGCTGATGGTCTTATTGCGCCGGTCGCGGGTGGTGAGGCGATCCGACAAAGCTTTAAACGCGCCGTCGTCAAAAATATCTTCGATCTTCATGTTGATGCGCTTGAATTTTAACCGGAGATATTCTTTGGTATTTCCATTAAGGCCCTTGATCTCGGCGGTCTGGATACGCCGGATAACTTCGCGCATTTCGATGTGGCGCGATTCGTCGAGCAGGTTATTGAGTTCCGTCTGTCCGAGCAGGATAATTCCCAGTAATTTGCGGTAGCCGTCTTCAATTTCCTGGAAGCGCTTTAAATATTTTAGTGTGGCGATGCTGAGGTCATGAGCCTCTTCTAAAATTAAAACGCTGCGGAAGCCCTGTTTAGCGCGTTCCTGGAGGAGTTTGTGCACCTGCCGGGATTTCGCTTCCAGTGTCCGCTTTGGCGACTGTTCCGATAGATCCATGATGATGGCGTCGCAAATGCTGGAAAAGTTCACGCGGGTTTTATCTATGACCTGCGGAAAAATTACGATGGTGTCGCCGTCTTTATTGAGCTGTTCCATAACTTTGCGGCGAATGACGGTTTTGCCGCTGCCGACTTCGCCGATGATAGCGAGAAAGCCGCTGTGCCGCGCTGCGTCAAGCATCGCGGCTTCGATGTAGCGGTGTTCCTCAGACATAAAAACGTCCGATTCCTTTTGAATGTCGTCAATAAACGGGTTCGAGGGAATTTTAAAATGCTTCATTGCCTCCTGTGAAATCATTTCAACCTCCTTAATTGTTGTTATTTCGTTGCCTGTCGTGAAGACGGGTTTTTTTCTTGTCTCCCATGTCCTGATGCTGCGTCCTGCAGGTGGAACTTTGCGCAGCTCCTTGCCCAGCAATTGCCAGATATCAGCCATCTTCATGCCGCGCTCACTTAGCCATTGAATAGCCTTTGGATTTTTCGACAATTCGAGTTCGATGATCCGCTGAAAATCGGGAACTTCTTTCGGTAGGTATCCGCGATTGAGCGCGAGATTAATGGACGGACGACTTAACTGCGTTAACTTCCCCAGCCACGCCTGGCTGATGCCGCAGTCGACGCACAAGCCTTTCAAATTGATCGGCTTGAACTCCATCTCGTATGCTGTTTGTTCGTTAACTTTTGGTCTTGCCATAGACACACCTCTGTTTTGCCATTCACCATTTACCCGGCATGCGCCGAGCTTCGCTTTTCACCCCGTGAGAGATACTGTCTCGAACGGGACTGCATTCCACGACCCATCATTGATTGCCCTGATCACCTCCTCTGCTTTGTTTATTTCGATTCCGTTCTCATATTGAGCGCGCAGCTCGGCATTGAGCGCCGGAGCGATGGTGCCGATTTCCGCGCGCAGTTTCTTTAATAATTCTGTAAAAGAAATCTTTCTTGAAGCCACACTGCGCGGTACTTCCGCCGCACCTGATGTGATGGCTGTATTGACAGGCTCTTCCGCATGTTTGATTTCCAGCGGCGTGCCTTTACGTTCGATAAATTCAATGTTGCCGACTTTATCGGCATGATGTCCGAATACTTGCAGTGGCGATTCAAAACCGACAGGCGGCGCTTCGGCCATGCGTTTGTCTCCGGTGCCTTTCCATTTGAGGCCCCAGGTCTCGGCCTTCTTTTCCATCTCTGTCTTTGTCTTCTGTGTTTCGGTGTGTTTGATTCCCTTGTATTCGCCGTAGTGCACGCCATTGGTAAGTCTGCCGTATTGATCTTCCGGGATAGGCTGGCATAGCCAGACGTTTCCATTACAGTGCACTTCGATATTCGGGTATTCATAGGGATGGCGGACAACGCTGACTTTCTGCCATGCCGCTTGCGGGTCAGGTATCTGATAGCGTCGGTTATCTACGCTGATTAGACACGAGCCGTCGACGATGCGGGTGAAGGCCGGTTCTTTGATGAGCAGCCGGAAAAGTTCCTCTTCCGGGCAGAGCCGTAATTGCTCGGTAGTGATATATGACCACAAAATTGAACGCGGCGCGACTCCACGCATTAACTTTTCGCCATTGATACGTATGCCCCAGTCGAGAGCCCAGCGATTGAGTTCGTCAAGATCGGATGGGCGTTCTAATTTTAATCTTGCTTCAAAACGATTGATATAATGCATCATGCCTTCGACTGCGCCCTTCGCGCGTGGGTTGCCGGGCATATGCGGTTTTAATTCTATGTGCAGCGCATCAAATAGCGCCTGATTAGCTTTTGCCGTAGCGATGGAGCCACGGTCACACACCAACATAAAGGGCACGCCGTGCATTCTGAATTTGCCGAGTTTTGGCGCACTTTCGCCGTTCCATAATTTTTTAATGAGTTCATCCTTCGGACGCATCGCGCGGAAGAGAAATGCCGAGCCGTCCGCCGCGCGTTCACCCGTGGCATAAAAATATTGAAAATAAAAAGCTCCACTGCAGTGATCGACTACTACATAGCGGAGCAGTTCTTTTTTGATGGCCTTTGCGGTTTTAACAATCTTGTTTTTGTACATCGTCATTTCGGTGTCGCGTTCGCCCAGGCCTTTTTTCTCATCGAGAAAATATTGCAGACAGTTTGTCACGTCGAATTGCCAGACATGATTCGGGTAGTCGGAAAGTAACCGCTGGTGCGGTGCGGGCCGGAGTATATCCTTCGCGGATATTTTTTCCTGCCGCAACCGCGCGACGAAACGGCTGGTGGAAACGCCACCTGTCTCGATGCCGGAGTCTTCCAGTATTTCCTTCGCGTCGCAGGCGGGCAGGGGAATTTCGTTCGACGTGCGCCTTGATGCCAATTGTAAGGCGGATGCTTCGAGAAGTATTTCCCGCGTTGCCGCCGATTGCCCTTTGGTTTTGCGCTCCCTGCGAAACCTTATTCCCCGCACCGCCGCGTAGCGATGGATTGTGGCTTTCGTGACTCCGTAATGTCCAGCCAGCTCTTTGATTTTTTGTGTGGCGTCCGCTGGAGACAGGCCGCGCAAGACTGATGATACGTGATCGAGAACGACGTCCGAGACCATGATTATTACTTCCTTTGTTTTTTAATTTTTTGTTCCTCAATTTTTGCCTTTACTTTTATGCCCATTCCTTTGCCCGCCGTGAGCGGCATATTATCCACCAGCACATCAGGCGGCGGGATTTCCGATTCGTCGATTTCCCAGGGCACTTCCTCCGCCGCTTCATACGCGCTCTGGAGGGCAAGCCGTTCTTCCATTGCCATTTTGCTGATAACGATGAGCAGGTAATAATATTGACGCAGCGCTATTTCCGGCGCTTTGTGCGGAATGATTTTTTTCTTGATGTCGCTGATAGCAGCCATGAAATCTTTCTGCACCTGAGCAAGTAGATCAACGGCTTCCTGCTCCTCGGCTGTGAGTTCGGATTTTGGCGTGTCTTTTTGCAGACGGGCGATATCCTTCGCGTAGCCGTTAATTAATTTTTCTTTGTCCGCCAAAACTTTTTTATTGGCGGTGATGATGGATTCTTTTTCGGCGAGTTCTTCCTTAAAAGTTTCTCTTTGATGATTAACGTAGGCGGTTATGTCTTCCGGCGTGGCCGGTATTTTGTCTTCGCCGAAAATTAACTCCGTACCGTCTTCTGAGAAACCGGACAATTGTCCGGTTTTGTTCTTACCTAACCACCTAATATCATTGAGTGTGACGCCGTATAAAACGGGCAAATTGTCCGAAAATGACTCAAAAATCGGTGTTACTTCCGCAATAATTCTATCTGCCTGTCGGCGATCATAACCAACCGCTTCACAAAATTTATCCCACGTCAGGCCGGTCTTTTTATACGTTTTATCCTTATGAGTTTTGTATAACGAGAGCGCATCTAAAAAATTACAAAAATCTCGATGGGCTTTATTGGTTTTGATAGATCCGATGGCGAAACCATCATCTCTTCCGGCCTGAATATCCTGCTTTAATTTTGCGATTTCGATTTCCGCTTCCTGCTTGGCGATTGCGTAAACATCCTTTGACATCTGCACATCTGAATTATTTTTTGACATGACCATCCTCCGTTTTTATTTTTATGGCTTTATTAAGATCTTCAATGGCTTCTTTAATTAAATTTTCCGCCCTGATTATTTGTGTAACAAAAGGAATATCTTCCCATGCCACGACAACCTTTCCGCTGGTCTCCGCAAGCACACGATTGCAAATTTCATCAAAGGAAGAGCCTTCATTTATGGCGTCTCCGATTGTGCTTATTGCTAGCTCAGCGTTCTCCGCGCCGAATCTTTTACAAGCTGCAATCATCAAGTCAATTGTGGCCTGATATAAATTTCCCATTCTCATAAAAGTGTAATTATCCATCGCCATCTCCTATCCAAGCGTCTCAATGTCTTGCTTGAGTTTGACTAATTGCCCCTCTGCGTTGGCTTTCACGCGCGCCCAGATCACAGCCAGCGCCATGCCCGGCGTGTAGCCGTCGCCGATCTTGCGCACCCAGCCCAACTCTTCCATCGTACCGAGCTGCCGGAAGACGCTGTCGTTGGTCAGATTCGTTGCCTTTGCGATCTCCGCCGCAGGCATAAGTTCTTTGCTTTCCGCGATGCAATGTAAAATCGCGTCCGCCGCGATCAATACTTCAATTTTTCTGCAACTCTTTGCCGCCATCTCCATTTCCTCCTCTTTTTTCCCGTCCTTCCTTCCCGCCCTTGAGGGGAGGGATTGAGGGAGGGTGATATTTTATTCCGACTCAACCAGGGCTTTTTCCAGCCCCTTGAGTTCCTGATTTTTCTTGGTGATTTCTTCCTTGAGTAATCCGATCCTCGCCCGAACAACGTCCTTGCCCTTGAGCGCCTTGTAATTGCAGGCCTCCACGATGATGAAGAGCGCTTCCCAGTCTCCCGTGACGCAGCAAAACGCCGCCAGAACGTCAGCGGATATGCCCCATCTTTTATTACCGTTAAAATCAAGGCCATCATTTGACAGATCGCGCGACTCAGCACTCCAGCCGTCCAGCGTGCTTTTGGGGACTTCTTTGCCGGATAATTTGTAGATCTCGGCGCAGATGTCGATCCGGTCTTTTCCGCTTTTTTTGATCGCATCAGAAATGGCGTGCCGCAGCCTCATGCTAATATCCATGCTCCCTGGCTGCGGAGGCGCTTCGGGTTCCAGAAGGGAAAAGATGCTGACTTGGGTGTCATTAATTGGTTTTTTAATTTTCATTGATTAACTCCCATCAATTTTCGTTTTCCCAATGACACAATGTTTTTAATAAACGTCGTGAATCTCCAGGGTTTTGTTTCTTGTTTTTGGGGAAGTCTTTTAGAGGTGCTCTTTTTTACAATCATTTCATCAGCAATAATTTTCCGAAGGGATGTACTGCCAGCAGAAGACCACAATATCTCGTTAGGAATATTAAGATATTGTGATATCGCTGTTTTTATATGCGGGACTTGTAATGTGAATGGGTGGCCTTTTTTACTGATAAAAGTTATATTATTAAGAAATTTATTCAGCACATAAAGACTGATGCCTGTTGTCGCTGCAAGACTTGTCTGGCTTTGGCCCCTAATTTTCAAAAGTAACTTAATTTCATCGCCCGGCACGGTAAAATTATTTTTCTTATTTGACATTGCATTCCTCTCTTTTTTTGATAAGATTAAGTCACGTTTAAAAAAATCGTTATGCTTATGAAAAAAATGTATCGTGACATAAAATCTCTTTACGCGGCCCTGCGAGGCCACAGATCTTCCACTTGTCTACCGAGTTTATCGGCAAGTAATTGCTTGATCTCCGTTATCTTTTTCCCGTTCCGCGCGACACCCTTTCTATGTCCACGAATTACTTGTGATACGAGAGCTTCAGAAGCTTTAACTTCCTCGGCAATCTTTTGCTGTTCGATTCCACGGAGGATAAGTAATGACTTGATGTAGCGGCCTCTTTTTTTGTCGTTTGTTGTTAAGTGATTTGCTTTCATAATTAACTTATATGTCAGATTCTGACATAAAGTCAAGGAAAAAGTGTTTGTATATGACATTAATGAATAAATATTTATCGATTGGCTCTAGAATTGTCTCAATTCGTAATACTTTTAATATGAAGCAAGCAAAATTTGCTGAATCTATCGGCATATCTCGTCCTGCTTTATCTGCAATAGAAACCGGCGTTACCAAGCCATCTTTTCCAATTTTGTATGTTATTGAAGCGAAATATGGTTATAGGCATGAATGGATTTTAACTGGTGATGGTGAATGGTATGTAAATCCGCTTTCGGCCTCTATTAGAGAAAGTCAAGCACCCTATAAAACGTCAGATAAGGTTTTGAATTTTTGGATAGATAGACTTATTCGTATCCTCGAAGAAGGTGACGAAAAAAAAATTGAAGCTATAAAAGCGGCTATCCGTGCCCTCGATCCTGGAAATAAAAAAGATGATTTATCAAAAAATGATTATTATGATAATAAAGACAAAGACACTTGATTCAAACCGACTATAAAAAGGAGTCGTTATGAAAAAAACTATCATTATTGTATCTATTTTATTTGCATTCTCATTTGCCTGGGCAGATGATATAAAAAATCAGTGCCCTGGTGGAGTAAAATCTAATGAATCTATCGTTAAATCAGTATTAATTAAAAATAATTCTGAAGAAACGCAATCTAAAAGCACTGTTATTAATATAGAAGGAAAATGTTACGAGGTTATCTTCGCAAGATTTGAATATTTAGTTGATAAAAATCATGCTATATATAAAGTAAATGTCAATTCTAATAATCCGGATATCCCCATTATTAATCCTAAGTTATTTTATTTCGACTTTGGAAAAGCAGATGTAAAGTGGGAACAAATTGGTGGTGTTATAAAAACAACAGGAAAATACTTTAATTGCAAGAGTGATAGGGGAATACCTTTAAAAATACCGGTAGCTATTGTTATTAAAAGTCATCAGGTGGTGCGAGGATGGTAAATTAAATATTACTCCAAAAAATCGCCCAAAATATTTATAATCTATTAATCAAATATTATTTGATTATCGACCCAAAATAATTATCTGTAAACCATTTGTAAAGCATCGTGTAAGTCACTTATCGTAATTTTGCATACTTAGTTATCACACCCCTCCACATGATGTGAATGATCGAACACTTGAATTATTCATATAATCACTGTATAAAAACACATTACTTTATTCATGCTTGTAATAGGTTCGCAAAAATTTGTTTGAAAAATTTCTGATCGGTTATAAATAAGTATCAGGGAGAAAATAGACTTTTGCTATTTTCTCCCTGAATAAAAACCTCTCTTACAATTTTAGTGACGATATTTATCGTAGGCTAATTGTAATTAGTAAATATGAAAATGTAAAATTTATCCGAGGTTTGTCTTGCTTTAAAAAAGGAGTAGAAAATGAAAATAAGCAATTTATTTTTTCTGTTAAAATGGGTATCACTGGTCTGTTTTTTAAGTATTATCGGCTGCGCATCTCCAAATCTTTATAGTATTAATATGTACTACGATGTGGAGAAAACAGTCATCCCTGAATATTTTAAGGCCGATAATAACTCCAATGCCATTATTTCCGTCGCTGAATTTAACGATACGCGTCAGATTGATGATCGGCTCGTTATGGGACGCATAACGGAAACGGACGGCTCGAAAGTGCTGTTATTACCCAAAAGTGTCAAAGCAACAAAGGCAGTGGCCAACGGTATTAAAGAATACTTGAGAAAGGCCGGATACAAGGTTCCCAATAAGATTGAGCAGTGGGATTTGAAAGAACAAAACATACCGCAGGGAGTTGCCAACATTATTATCGGTGGTAGTATAGAAGATCTGGATATTTCGTGTGTTAAAGGATTCCCTACAAATTTCTGCAGAACCAATGTTAAGTTGATTTTTGTTTTCGCCGATATAACAAAGAACAAGATATTTTATGAAAGCAGGGTGGAAAGCAACTATTCAAAGGAATATGCTCTTTTTTCTGAAGAAGCACTGGGGGAACAGGCTGGTATTGCTTTGGGGGATGCCATTGAAAAATTATTTACAGAAAAAGTTGTGGGACAAAAGATTAAAGATACTATTGGACATTAGGAATATATGCTCGTAGTCAGTGAGGGGGCCAGCCCCTCACTGGTTTTAAGATGTAAACAATATTGAGTTCTACTCCAATCCCAACATGCCTCTACGTAGAGATTCGATTCCGTGAGAAGGCTTATCGATAATCCATATGCCGAAGAGAGCCTTTTTAAAGGCCAGCCCTTCAATGGTGGTCTTAAGAGTGCCGTTACGATAGATATAAGTGCCCTCGGCGGGTACATAGATCATGTCGAAGACATCTCCTTTCGTTATCTTGTCCTTGAACGCGTCGCACAGCATATCGATTTTGGTTTTTATGGGGGCCGTGTTTCCGTTGGTGGTGCGCTCAAAGCCCGCTCTGGTAGCACTGATAAAAGTACCAGAACTGATAAGGTGGGAAACGATATTTATCCTGATAGCCATCGGTTCGTTAGCTTCCAGGATAGCAATATAATTATTTTGTTTTTTTGTCAGATATAATGCTGCTACATACATATCTAAAAAGGCCTTGGTGCGAATGCCCGAGCCATTGAATACAATATCCGTTTTACCGGCTTTTAAAGTGTCAGGGAAATCGATACCATTGCTGGTAATGGCATAACAGGGCATGGTCAAAGATAAGGTCAATAATAACGTAATTAATAATTTTTTCATAATATCCTCCAAAAAAATATTTTATAACATACCCCTATTTTTTGTTGCAGGGTATTCTCTCAAAATTTTTTAAATGCGGTACTCAAAACGTAAAATGAATTTTCACGGGAGATAAACAGAATTAACGTAAAATCTTATATTGAACTGCAAAAACCGCTGGTAAATTAGTAACAAAGATATCTATTAATGTAAAGAGAATTAACCATCATTAGGCTTAATGATGACCTTGATGGATTTCCGTCCGTCTGTTACCAACTGAAAACCCTGAACGATGTCGTTTAAGGGAAGTCTGTGCGTTATTAGATCAACCACGGAAACACTTTGCCATTCTATGATTTTCATCGCTTCGATAATATCCGGTGGCCCGCAATAATAAGAAGTGAGAATAGCAATTTCATTCATCCAAAAATCATTGACCGGAACGACAACTTTTTTATCCGGTGCGGGAACGGCAAAAAGCACGACTACGCCGCCCTTATCCACACACCGCCAGGCCTGTTCGACCGCGGAATCGGTGGAGGCACATAATAATACGACGTCGGCTTTTTTGCCGTTTTCTTCTATTAATCGCTCCGCAATATTATCAGTTGCGTTGATGGTAATATCCGCTCCTATTTGACGGGCAAATTCCAGTTTTTTCCTGTTGATGTCGGTGGCGATTATTTTACAGCCTTTTGTCGAGGCCAATTTCAAATTAAGCAGCCCTGACATACCACATCCGATAATTAAGACAGACTGTCCTTTTTTAACACCGGCCAGCTTTTGCGCTCTTACCACACATGCAAGCGGTTCGATAAAAGTGCTTTGATCAAAAGTTATGTTGTCAGGTAAAAGGTATGTTCCATTTTCGATAAGAATCTCCGGGACAAGAATGTATTCGGCAAAGCCGCCGGGAAGACGTTCTTTAACTTCTGAACATTGAGGGTAATGTCCGTTCCGGCAATAGTAACATTCCATGCAGGGCACTTTGGGAGCGATAAAAACACGGTCGCCCGGCTTGAATTTTTCTACTGACTTACCGACAGAAACAACTTCCGCTCCTATTTCATGTCCCTGCACCAGCGGTGCTCGCGGGAGACGGTACCATTCGACGATATCACTGCCGCAGATACCACAGGAAATCACCTTCACCAGCATTTCATGGCTTTTCGGCTTGGGAGTAGGGATTTCTTCGATACGAATATCTTTGTTGTTATACCAGTACGCAACTTTCATTTATTCTTTTTCAAGCTCTTGTAAAGCTCAAAAGCCTTTTTCGGAGTATCGTTGTTGTGAACTACAGCACGCACAGCATGAATCATGGCAATCGGTGCGTCCGACTGGAAAATATTACGTCCCATATCCACACCGGCGGCACCTTTTTGAACGGCATTATAAGCCATAGTCAAGGCATCAAGTTCAGGGATTTTTTTGCCTCCGGCCATAACAATCGGCACAGGACAGGATGACGTAACAGTTTCAAAATCTTTTTCCACATAGTAGGTTTTGATGTAATGGGCGCCAAGCTCCGCGCATATACGGCAGGCCAGCCGGAAATATTTAGCGTCACGGGCCATATCCTTACCAACGGCGGTTACCGCGAGGGTAGGGATGCCGTAACGATTACCAATATCAACCATTTTGGTCATGTTGATGATGGACTGCTTTTCAAATTCGCCGCCGATAAAAACCTGTACAGCCATGGCGCAGACGTTTAAGCGAATGGATTCTTCAATATCCACGGCGATTTCTTCATTGGAGAGTTCCTTGAGAATGCTCGCGCCTCCGGAAACTCTGAGTACAATGGATTGAGAAAGGGAAGGCGGTATGACACTGCGCAGAATGCCCCTTGTCAGCATCAGGGTGTCAGCATAGGGAGCCAATGGAAGAATATTGATATCTACACGCTCCAGGCCTGTCGTTGGTCCCTGGAAATAACCATGATCTATGGCCAGCATGACCGTCCGGCCGGAAACAGGATTAAATATCCGGGAGAGTCTGTTTTTCATTCCCCAATCCAAAGAATTAGATCCTTTGAGAAAAAATCCTTCAGTCTCCTGCGGCATGCTGCAATGAAACATTTTGGCTTCTTTGATTCCATCTGCGTCCGGCATATGATGTTCTCTCCTTTCTTATTAAAACTTAATCAGGAAGTTTGTTATATTTTCTGTTTGCCGCAATCTTGCATATTTTTAAAATTACGTCAAATTCGCTTTTAGATACTTGTAAAGTAGTCGGAATGAACGTTAGTAAATTTATTTATCCGGGTATACTCAGAGATTCGCAGAGTATCTCTGCCGGATCCAGGGCGGTTATACCGGATAATCCGTTTAATTGCATCCGGCACGAACCGCAATCCGCGACAATATTTTCAGATCCGGATTTTTTTATCATAGAGACTGCCCTGTTGCCGATCTTTATGGCCGTGAACTCGTTTTTTTCTTTAAAGCCGTAACTGCCGGAAAGTCCGCAGCAGGTGTCATCAAAAATTTCACATTCCAAACCTGGGATCAATGACATAAGTTTCTGGGCCGGATAACCGATTCTTAGTGCTCTGAGATGACAGGGAATGTGATAGGCTATTTTACGCTTTACTTTTTCAAATTCAGGTTTGGCGTATCCTTCATCAATAAGTTTTATAATATACTCATGAAGATTATAGCTGCTTTCGGCTATTTTTTTACCCTGCGGAATTTCCATAATACCGGGGTAATCATGAAGAAGGCAAAGTCCGCAGGAAGTGCACGTATAAACAATATCATAGCCGGCATCTATGTAGTCGGATAATGAAGAGGCATTCTTTTGCGCGAAGTATCTGGCCAGTGCCAAATTTCCATTCCCCAGTGCGGGTAGTCCGCAACACCACTGCGGCGGCAGGACAACATCCACATTCATGGCGGCAAGAAGGCGGACAATTTTTCTTCCAATATCAGGACGGTAGAAGTTTATAAAACATCCGTAAAAGAAGGCGACTTTTTTTATGTTTTTACTCAAAATCTTTTTTTCTTTACTCATTGTACGGAAACTGAATTTGGGGAAGGGCAGGTATGTTGATATTCCTATTTTACGCATAAAATTCTTGCCCAGTTCCATAGAAGCAAATTTGTTTGCTATCGGAGCCGTAAAAGAACCGAGAGTGCTTAAATAATAATTGTTGGCAAAAAGCAAATAAGCCGCAGTCTGTGGGTGTTCCTTGCCGTATCTCTGCTGTTCCCGGAGAATAATTTGTGCCGGTTCCACGCCGCACGGACAGGCCATTTCACAGCGTTTGCATTGGCTGCACAGGAAAACCCATTCATCCTGGACTTTTTCCTTTTCCGACCGGAAACGCTGAGCGTCAGGTCCGGCTTGTTTCGGCCCCGGAAAATCAGGATTCACCCTGAAGACGGGACAATTTTCCACACAAATTGTGCAGCGTATGCAATGTTCATAGGTCATGAGACAGATACTCCGCACAGGCCTTTGCCGCTGTATGGGCTGTCGCCAGAGCCAGACCGTGACCGCAGCCGTTTTTCAGTATTTCAGTATCGGCCAGAATTCCGCCACAAAGGAATATATTTTCCCAGGGAGAATCAACCGGACGCATAGATGAATCAACAATGATGCCGGCTCTGCCTATACCATGATTCAAAGAGAAATAATCTTTATCGAACCAGGTTTCGCGCGGGCCGGAAATATGTACAGGCAGATTAAACACATTTTCCACGATACCATCACGCATGGCAGTCAAACCGCCGCCGACAAAAGAACCTGTGCTTAGAATAAAAGCTCTGGCATTAATGCTGTTAGGTCTTCCTTCAGAGTATGTAGTCACTGCTTCAATGAGATTCCCTGTTTTTTCTGATCCAACTACCGGCCATGCCCAGTAAATAGTGCCGCCTTTTTTACGAAAGTGTTTTTTCAAAGCGTTAAAAAGTCTTCTTCCGGGCATAGAGGGAGGAATAGTTGGAATTTCAAAGACAGGTTTAGCCATGAGAGTCGCTATGGCGTTAACAATTTCACTTGCCGATTCCCAACCGGTAACGGCCGGCAAACCGATTTTGTCTTCATCAATGTGAAGCTTGTCCATCCAAACGATAAATCTTTCAAAGAAATTTTTGTCCTCGAAACGGGAGGCGATACTCATGATGGAGTAAACACCGGCATCAAATACTGAGAAATTAGTATTCTTGCGTCTTGATACAATGTATCCGGGATAAAAATCTTTCAGCCCCTTGAAAGTTACGATATGAACACTGTCTGTATTATTCTGGGGCGCCGCTTCCATTGTTGAGGGTACAAGGCAGGAAGTTTTATAAGTGCCCAGAGCGGAGACAACAAAACGGTTTTTTTCGATAGAACCCGTGTATGGCACACCCATATCCATCATTGCTGTTTGGAAATAATTCAAAGACTCCATGATAATCTTTTCGTCTACAAGGTGATAGGGATGTTCCGGCGGTAGTTCTTTGATGCCCCGCAGGGGATTGTCGGTGCGGGAACAGAGATCAATGCAGCCGGTGGAAAGACAGGCGGTTGGTTCTCCGGTAGTAACCAATGCAACTTTGAAACCGCGTTCGGAAAGAAGTGCTCCGGCCGTAAGACCACCCACACCCGCTCCGATGATAACAACATCATATTCGATAACGCTCATTCGGATTTCTCCATGGCCAGAATTCCCAGATATATATATTCCACCAGTTGTTCTTCGCGGAGTTGATCACCCCAGAGAGCATGCCTGATTCCTCTATAACGGCGTTGGAGAAAACTGCGCAGTATTTCCATGGATTGTTCGGGTGATATAACGCTCATATCGTTCATTATGCCGAGTGCGCGGAAAGTACAAAAACCTCCCTGACATGGTCCCATGCCCAGACGCGTCCGATGCTGAATATCGCCCACATTGCGCGTTGAGGTTTGTTTAATTATTCTTTCTACATCCTGTCTGGTAACGAGTTCACATTCACATACGATATTTTTTAAATCGGCGAGCCTTTTGGAGAGAGGGTAACCGCTCAATTCCTCCTGTCCGTCGAGCGGTATTTCTGCAGTTTCGCAGTGTTTTTTGAGATTAAAAGAAACCATGATGGTATCAACCATCTTTTCTGCCATAAGTCTGAAAGTCGAAAGCTTTCCCCCAACTATGCTGTATAAGCCGTTTTCGTGATTGATGATCTGGAAGCCGCGGGAAATCTCATGGCTGTCTGTTTTGCCGGATTTGAGCAGAGGCCGAACGCCGGAAAATGCCCGGATAATGCGGGTTTTATTGAAATGAGGAATCATTTTTCCTGCTTCGCCGATTATTGTGTCTACTTCATTTGATGCAGTATCTATTTTTTCCGGATCTTCCACGGCAAGTGATGTTGTACCGGCCAGACAAACAGCCTCATTGGGTACTACGATGTCGCCGTCTGCCGGTTGCCTTAATCGGTTAATTACCATATTAGTCAGACGATGATTCGTTATGACCAGAGACCCTTTAACCAGAGTCATCGGAACTTCACAACCGGCAAGAGATGCAACCATATTCGCCCATGCACCGGTTGCGTTTACGATAATATTGCCGTGAATTTCTTTGGTAGTTCCTGTGGTTTGATCGATAGCTTTGATGCCGATACAACGGCCGTGCGATTTGATAATTTCCGTAACCTTATGTCGCGTGAAAATAATACCGCCCTGAAGCTGAGAAGTTCGAATATTGAGCAGGCAAAGGCGGAACGGATCAATAGAACAATCTGGTACTTTAATAGCCTCTTCGATTTCCCGATTCAGGTTGGGAACTAGTTCAAAAGCTTTGGTTGAAGAGATAGATTCTGCGGGGATACCTACTTGTTCACAACCCCTGAGAAATATTTCCCTGAAACGTTTGGAATCGCCGGGCAGGCGAACAAAAAGTCCTCCTGTTTGTTCGACGCATTTTTTACCGATTTTCCCGAGTATAATATTTTCTTCATAACATTCGCGGGCAGCTTGCGGGTCGGTAACTGCATATCTTCCTCCGCTGTGAAGAAGACCGTGGCAGGCACCTGTGGCTCCCGCCGCAAAGTCGCCCTTTTCCACAAGGCAATGAGGAATGCCGCGCAATGCCAGATCTCTGGCGATCCCGCATCCAGTCGCTCCACCACCTATAATAATGACATCCGTTTTAATCATTAACTGTCAATTGACCTTTCAACATAGAACATAGAACATAGAACATAGACCTTTTTTTATTCTTCTTCCCACTTCATTGCCCGCTTAACGGCTTTCTTCCAATTATCATAGAGTTTATCGCGTTTATCTTCAATCATTGCCGGATTAAATCGACGATCTATCTTGCGTCTTTGAGCAATCATGGATTGATCCTTCCAGAAGCCAACCGCCAAACCCGCCAGATAGGCTGCACCCATTGCTGTGGTTTCGATAATTTCCGGCCGCTCAACAGGAACGCCGAGAATGTCAGCCTGAAATTGCATCAGGAAATTATTGGTACAGGCACCGCCATCCACACGCAACTCACAAAGATCAAGGCTGCATTCATTGCGCATAAGTTCCAGAACATCACGCGTCTGATAGGCAATGGATTCCAGTGTCGCGCGGATAATATGATTTCTGGTTGTCCCTCTGGTCAGTCCCAGAATAGCGCCGCGCGCATACATATCCCAGTAAGGCGCTCCGAGTCCCACAAACGCCGGAACCACATAAACACCGAGTGAATCTTCAACCCTTGTCGCAAAATACTCGCTGTCTTTTGCATCGTAGATGAGTTTCATGCTGTCGCGCAGCCATTGAATAGCGGCACCGGCGACAAAGATACTTCCTTCCAGTGCATATTCAACCTTGTTGTTTATTCCCCAGGCGATGGTTGTCAAAAGGCCGTTCTGCGAATGGACCAGTTTTTCACCGGTCAGCATGAGCATGAAACAACCGGTGCCATATGTGTTCTTGACCATACCAGGAGTGTAGCAGGCCTGTCCGAACAGTGCTGCCTGCTGATCTCCGGCGTCTCCGGCGATAGGTATTTCCGCTCCGAATACCTTGGAGTCCGTGTAACCGTAAACGGTACTGGAAGGTTTTACTTCCGGTAACATGGACTCGGGTATATCAAGTTCTTTGAGAATTTTTTTATCCCATTTCAGTTCTTTGATATTGTAAAGCATTGTGCGGGAAGCATTGCTGTAGTCAGTGACGTGAATTTTTCCTTTTGTCAGATTCCAGATTAGCCATGTGTCAATGGTGCCGAAAAGTAAATCGCCGTTTTTCGCTTTGTCTCTGGCTCCTTCCACATTATCGAGTATCCATTTTATTTTGGTACCCGAGAAATAAGCATCTATGACTAATCCCGTATTCTCTTTTATGTATTTCTCCAGCCCTTTTGCTTTTAATTCATCGCATATTTCCGCGGTGCGGCGGCACTGCCAGACTATGGCATTATAAACAGGCTTCCCTGTTTTTCTTTCCCATACAACCGTTGTTTCCCGTTGGTTCGTTATGCCTATGGCCGCTATTTCTTCCGCAAAAATAGCGGTAGTAGCGAGGAGCTCGCTGACAACCCCGCTTTGCGATCCCCATATTTCCATCGGATCATGTTCCACCCAGCCGGCTTTCGGATAGAGTTGCTTAAATTCTTTCTGTGCCGTGCCCGCAACATTCCCATTACGGTCATATAAAATAGCACGTGAACTGGTTGTTCCCTGATCAAGAGACAAAATATAAGACTTTTTCATAATATTACTCCTAACAATAGGGATGATGGTGATCATGCAGGTGGTATCAGTATTGCATAAAGCTTTGTATTTGCAAACAAAAAAGTGATTAGCCAAAGCCGTAAAACAGATATTTCAAGCGGGTTCAATTTAAAAAAGAAAGGTTAATAATTGTTTCTCTTAAGAAATTTTGTTATCAATACCTTAAGAAAATATTATTTTTTGATAAAATTGCTGATTGATAAGTGCTTGATAAAAAAGGAGAAAAAAATATATATTAATAATATGAAAATAAATTAATTTTTTTCTTGACACATTTGTAAAGAGAGAGTAGAAGTCCGCTTCTATTCGTTAGAGATTAATTTGAAATTAAATTGAAATTTTCAATAGGTTCACCGGTAGTATAATTCTTAGTTGTCGTATACTTCCAATTATAACGGGTTGAACATTAAAGTTTTTTGAAATGAAGATTGACAAAAGAATCTGACTGCTTAGATTTTAAGTAGGGAATCTTTTTTTACATGGCTCTTTGGAAATTGAATAGTGGGAAAATGAATTTGTGGGTCCAAACAAATTTTATTTGAGATATAACGCGAGAAAAAAGAAAGAGAAATCTTTCTTCTAGGATTAAAACTGGAGAGTTTGAT
>AWGX01000442.1 GCA_000495415.1 Smithella sp. ME-1
GCTTTAACTGGGAAATGAGCGCGCTTAAAATATGATTTTTTTGTTTTTCCATTCCGGCGGTAGCGATGGAAAAAACCAGAGTTCCATTATAGACATCTACAATCAGTCCGGGAAAACCATCGCCTTCGGCATTAATCAAGCGATAAGCATTTGTTTGCTCGCCAATAATTTTTTGCCGTAATTTATATGCGGCATGCAAACGAGACTGCCAAAAATATTGAGAAACATTTTCTTCACATTTTCTTGTTAAAACACGAAAAGCGATATCTGTTAAGGGGTTATAAAATCCCAGGGCTAACGGTTTATCAGCCGAATCTTTAGTTAAAACAATATCTCCGGCAACAGGATTTCCTTTAACCGCAGCAACGGCGCCGGAAAAAATCCATGGATGGCCACGCAACAAAGCTGCTTCCCGGCCTTTTTTCAGAGTTATTTCGGGATATGATATCGCTGACATGGTGTGTTAAATATCTTTTCCCGCTTGAAATTGCAAGATACTTTATAATATAAGACACGGGTCATTAAGTGTTCATATTCTGTAAAACCAAAGGAGTTAAAAAA
>AWGX01000443.1 GCA_000495415.1 Smithella sp. ME-1
GTTATAGCAGAGCCTCCTTCAATAGAATGAATGACTCCCTGATCGCCTTCCTGCAGTGATGTTATTTTAACGTAATCGCTCATTAGTTGATGCTTCCCATGTTATCTTAAACCGACACGGTATTTTTTCAGCAGATATTCTTTTCCGTATGAACTTTTTGTCCGTCGCAAATTTTTATTGCCCATGTCCTCCTCTAGATTAAGATATTTGTAATGATACCGCAATCTTTTTGCAGTATCATTAAACATGAATTCGTAAATTCCGTGATACTTCTTAGATGCTTTGGCAAAATGCAGACAAAACATATCCTTATTAAGCGCTTCACCGATAATAAAACCTGCCGGTTTGTTGGCAATGTAATATATTATTCCCCAGAGCGCAAGTCCGGAGAATTTCTGGAGTGCTTCACTGCATTGTTCAAAATCTGTTTTATCCGATGTCGATTTTGAATCGTTCTGCCATTCACGCAACACACACATAGCGTCCTGAAAGTTATTTGCCGATAATGACTTACCTTCAGGAGCATATGAGGATAGAAACTGGTGCAAATGATTTCGATGACGGAGATATTGCCTTCCCTTAAAACTCGCCATTTTTTCGGTAAGGTAAATGTAGTCTGACTCACTTTC
>AWGX01000444.1 GCA_000495415.1 Smithella sp. ME-1
TATTTAATTGCCGAAGTAATAGTATTACAATAAAACAAAAAATTGATAGAAGCTAATTTAATCTATGGTACAATGGCATAAAGTAATCCTGCGAAGGAGGATTTCTGATGAAAAAAATATTGCGGTTTCTGGCTTTTTTTGTATTTGTTATTGCTGTCTTAGTTTTTCCGTTTAATAAAGCATCGGCTCAGTATGGTCTGTACGTTGGTGCATTCGGAGGTTATACGTTTGGTCCTGTTGCGTCATGGGAAAATCATGATTCAGAATTACGCTGGGATTATGATTTAGATATTCAGGCAACAGGAATTTTCGGAGTTAAATTCGGCGGCTTCCATCCCGATATAAAATATTTCTCTTTGGAATTTGAATATAGCTTTTTAAATCCTGATGTTAAAAGGACTGTGTTAGCCACAGCCGGTACTGATTATTATGCTATTGAAGGTGATGTTAAACTCCATAATTTTATGTTTAACGTAATACTTCAATATCCGGAAGGAAGAATTCACCCTTACTTCGGGGCAGGTCTCGGAGCTTCATATTTCGATTTTTCGTTAATATCAACCTCACGTATAGATGATGTGATTTATAGTGAAAGGGGTTCCTCTAACGATACTGTTTTTGCATGGCAATTATTGGCCGGAGTTAACTTTGATTTAACAAATAACTTGTCGCTTGATATCGGCTGCCGTTATTTTGATACGGAATATGCAGATTATAAATATTACGATGATGATGACGATGATGATCATCATTATTACGGACCATTCCTCGATTTTAGGACATTCATGGTAACGCTGGGATTAAAGTTTAGATTTTAACATGCAGGTGCAGTGGCAATTTCTTTTGACAGATTAAGTATTTTTTTATATAATACCATTCATAATAAAATGATAGCTTGATAATTAGTGACAAGAAGCACCTATTGTTGATAGCAGCGAAGCGTTAATATTCCAACCCAATCATAAATTATTTAACACGGAGGTCAACCTTATGCAGGATAAATCACTCCGCGTATTAATTGTTGAAGATTCGGAAGAAGATGCGCTGTTCTTAATACGTAACCTTAAAAAAGGCGGTTATAATCCGGTGTATGAACGGGTATACACTGCCTCCTCAATGAAAAAAGCCATCAAAGAGAAGCAATGGGACATCATTCTTTGTGATTATAGCCTGCCGGGTTTCAATGCTCCCAAAGCCATTTCCATATTAAAAGAAGCAAATATCGACATTCCAATCATTATTGTATCCGGAATTATCGGTGAAGAAACCGCAACAGAGTGTATGCGTTTAGGCGCCCGGGATTACATTATGAAGGATAAACTGTCGCGCCTCTGCACTGCCATCGCCAGGGAATTAGAAGATGCAGAAGTCAGAAAAAAGGAAAAACGCACCAAGGAGAAATTGCTTCACGAGGAACATCGTTTCCGGATTCTTGCGGAACAATCTTCCGACATAATTGTTCTTTTTAATACGGAAGGATCTATC
>AWGX01000445.1 GCA_000495415.1 Smithella sp. ME-1
CCTATACATGCTCAGGATGTTGCGTCATGCTGTGTTGCTGCGTTGACTTCGGGGGCCGCAATTAATAAATGTTATAATATATCCGGTAAAGAAATAATTAGCTACAGAGAGATGATTAATCGTATTTTTGCTGCTCTTGATAAAAGATCGCGCATTATAACAGTCCCTCTCTGGCTTTTCCGGTTGGCAATATTGTTTTTAAGAATTTTTCCGCCTTTCAAAAAGTGGTCGGTTGCTATGGCTCACAGGATGAATCATGATCTTATTTTTAGCCACGAGGATGCCAGCCGTGATTTGGGGTTTAAACCACGTCCTTTTAACCTGACGAATCAAATGCCTTAATTTCATCGGGAGTAAATTAATGTTTGTCTTGAATATTTTGAGGTTGTGTAAATGTTAGAATCAATCTGTTTAGCTGCTGTGGCTATGATTATGGAGTTTATAGACAGTTCACTGGGCATGATGTACGGGACAGTTCTCTCGCCGCTTTTGATTCTCATGGGATATGATGTAAAAAGTGTTGTTCCGTCTATATTGATTTCTCAAGCTATCGGTGGCTTTGTTGCTTCTTACAGGCATCATAAACTTAAAAACGCGAATTTTCAACAGGGCACTA
>AWGX01000446.1 GCA_000495415.1 Smithella sp. ME-1
CTACGATGTCTTGGCACTCAACAAGTAGGTATTAAAAAAGAGGGAGAGTTTCGCATATTGGTCATGGGTGATTCCGTGCCCTTTGGCATTGGAGTAACATACGAAAATTCTCTACCTTACCAAATGGAGCGAATATTATGCGAACAATATCCACAACGTCGCTTTCGTACACTCAACATGGGGGTTCCCTCGTATAATACCGAACAGGAGTTAATTCAACTTAAAAGTATAGGTCTGGAGTTGAAACCGGATACGGTTGTTTTGTTATTTTCTGACAATGATATCGAGCCAAAGAAGTGGGTACTCGATAAACGATCAAAATGGTATATAAACTTGGGGCAGCGTAGTTATGCCGCATCAATTCTCTTTGTATTCTTTCGTGAAATGCGAGAACGCATGATTGTGCCGGGACCATCTTCTGCTCATGCGGGTATTGCCGGTATAGGCAGCCCCCGGGTTAATATGGGCGAATACAAAATCGACAGTCCACGTTGGCAGACTGTTGATAGATCGTTATCGGAAATTCATACGTTACTGCGTAAGCGCAATATTCCATTTATATTATTTGCTAATGGAGCGACGCCACCGGTACTTAATTTACTGCAGGATATTGCGAAACGAGAAGGTTTTCCTTTTGTGAACCTGCGACGCGATCATGATTCCCGTTGGATGGGGAAAGACAAAAGGCTGTTCCACAATTCGCGTTTTGATGCCCATTTTTCACCATATGGTAATGCTGTGCTGGCCAAGTTATTTGCAGAAAATCTTAACCGGCTAAAAGTTTTGAAGGAAAGGTAAGAGATGACAGAAAAAGATTCGATGAGGATTTGAATGTTATCAGACGAATAATTTAAAAGGGCTTCCTTTGTTTGGAAGCCCTTTTAAATGGGTTTATGTCTTTATCGTTTTATGGACTTACCCCTCTTTTTTTCAATTCCATTAATACATCAATTCTACGTGCCCTTAAATCATCAGCCGTGTACCCCGAACCTCCAGTGCTAACACCAACTCCACCTGCGGTATGATGTCCAAAACCGCCAATTCCAATACCGAATTGAGGAGATGATTGTTTTTCCTGACGCTCAATTTCATCGTTGAGGCTGTAATAATAACGAAGGAGGTTTTCGTTACTCATTTTTTTGTAATCTTCATTGAGCAATTCTTTTGTCCCTGCTGCGCATCCCAAAATAAAGAACGCAGTGATAAGCATAATAATTAACATGGAAACATTTCGAGTCATCTTGGTCATATATTGTTCTCCTAAGTGTTAATGCTGAATCCTGTTTTAAACATGCTCATAAAATCTGCCACAAGAGGCAATAATTTTCTGGGCACAATGGCTGCTTACTTAACTTCGATAATGAAAATTAACTTATATTATAAAGAAAAAATTTAGTTTGTCTATGGGGATTTTGCGGTGTGATTTATTATTGAAAGTAAAATTAAGCACCCCTCTCAATCGTTGCAAGCACTGAGAGGGTGCACTATCATTTACAGATCATGATTTAAGTTTTGTTTTGGTAATTTAAACACCTTTCTTTTTGCCGGTAGCTTCCTGATAGAGTTTCATTATGCAAAGAAAGATACCCAGAAAGAATAAGCCTACCATGAAATTCGGAGCAGTTCCCAACGCACCGTCAAGTAAACGACCAATATAAAGAAACAGGAAAGAGGCTATCACCATTGTGAATCCCCAGGCCGATAACATCAGGATCGAACCAAAGCCGTTGAATTTCTCCTGGTGAGCTTTATGTATTGCTAACATTTTCGATCATCCTTCCGTAAAGTGTTTGCTTAATCCTCTTAGCTGACGATGGTCTTTACAGTTTCAATCACAGGATTGGTGAAAAGCGCCATCAGGATTGTATACAGAGCAAAGATGGTAACCACTTCGCCTAAATACATTTTTTCATATTTGCGTTTCAGAGAAACCAGAATCAACCCGCCGATGATTAAACAACCCAGTTGAAAATACGGGAAGTTGGTTGCTCCGGTTGCCGCATACTCAGCAAAACCGAAAGTTGCTGTAAAAAAAACAACCGCTGCGATTGTTACCAATGTTCCTAGTGTCTTTTTCATGATCTGTTACCT
>AWGX01000447.1 GCA_000495415.1 Smithella sp. ME-1
AACGTAAATATGCTTTTCACTCCGGAATACGGAAAGACGAGGCTGTTCCTGCGTTCCGGCAATTTTGCTTCTTATTCTTTTTTCTCTTTTCTTTCTAACTTTTAATGTTTTCTTGGAAGCCAATGTTCCACCTCTTATGGCAATATAATTTTTTACTTAACTAAGCACGTTCAGCCGATTTCCCCGCTTTACGTTTAATGTACTCATCGGCGTATTTAATACCTTTGCCTTTGTAAGGCTCCGGTTTTTTCAATGATCTGATTTCCGCTGCTACC
>AWGX01000448.1 GCA_000495415.1 Smithella sp. ME-1
ATCAGGTCGGGAATGATAACATGAAAAAGTGCACCTCCAAGAGGGCGATAGTGCTAGACTAACCCCTAAGGTTTAAAAACATTTAAGGAGGTGCACGGGATGAATTATATAGGAATTGATTATCATAAGCAATACTTTGTAGCGACGATGATGAACGAGCAAGGGAAAGTAATAAGACGGGATAAAGCCTCGACGGATCGGGCATCGATCAAGCGATATTTTGCTGACGCTGATTCGAGAGGAGAAACGAAAGCCGTCATGGAAGCCTGCTATGGATGGGAGTATTTTTATGATGAAGTTTCCGGGCTTGTCGATGAATTAATCATGGCTCATCCTTTGAAGACAAGACTGATAGCCGAGGCGAGGATCAAGACGGACACGATAGATTCAGAGACACTGGCTCATTTGCTGCGTACAGACTTAATCCCGCGGGCCTACGCCCCGGATTCGGAAACCAGAGACAAAAAGAATTTATTACGTTACCGGTCATCACTTACTGCAATGAAGGTACGGATCAAGAACATCATCCATTCTGTTTTGACGCGAAACCATATTGAGGATAACAGTTTTACTTCGTTGAGTGATAAGTTTGGCAAACAGGGCATGAGCTATTTGCGATCAGTAACGCTCAAGGGAGATGATACGGGCATCCTTAATAATTACCTTGATCTTTTAGAAGAAACGGAGAGAAAGATTAAGCTGGCCGAAAAGCAGATTCGGGCGGTTTGCCGGGAGGACAAGATATGCACTCTTTTGCAAAGCATACCAGGGATTGGCCCTATACTTGCTGTAACGATCAGGTATGAGATAGACGATATAGAGCGATTTATGTCCGCAGGTAAGCTATGTTCATATGCCGGGCTTGTTCCTTCAACCTATTCCAGCGGCAATCGAACCTATCAGGGGAAAATTACGAAGCAAGGGAATAAGTGGCTGCGTTGGGCACTAATCGAAGCGGCCCAACAGGCGCCTGGTAAAGATTTGTGGTTAAGAGGTTTCTACCAGCGGATATCAAAGAACGGAAAGAAGATTGCGCGTGTAGCTGTAGCACGCAAGCTTTTGGAGATTATTTACCGGATATGGAAGGAAGAGAAACCATATTATAAGAAAGGAACAGTCGCCCTGCCTCTTGTCTAGCCATGATGGGCTCTTGGAATGATTAGGGGACTGTTACCGAACGTTAACGTGCACGAAAAGTGCGGATAGATGACTGGTACAAAACCGTAATAAGGCACGGCGGTCAACAAGATATGGGTAGTTGTTTTTCGGAAGCTCCGAGATTCAAGCTGTCTCTCCGCTTCCGAAAAACAAGAAATGTTTGAGGTGCATTCTTTGCTTGAAGAACTTTTTCATAGATGACAA
>AWGX01000449.1 GCA_000495415.1 Smithella sp. ME-1
TAGCGCTTTGATTTAGAATTGGCACAAAGCAGACTTAATGATATCATTAAGCCTCCTGGCCACCGCTTCAGGATGGTCAGCCGCGCAAATTGCCGATACAACGGCGACGCAATCAGCACCGGCCTTTACAACTTCTCTTATATTAGTTTCATTAAGACCGCCAATTGCAACGACAGGATGACAACTAAAAGCTTTGATTTTCGCAAGACCGTCCAATCCCCAAGTGCCTTTTGTGTCCGTTTTGGTTGGCGTGGCAAATACCGGGCTGACTCCTATATAATTTATATCGAGTCCCTGACTTGCCACAACGTCTTCCCATGTTTCCACGGATAGACCGATTATCGCACTCGTTCCCATAAGTTTGCGAACAACTTCATAAGGCATATCCTCCTGCCCGATATGCACGCCGTCTGCGCCACAGGCTAAAGCTATGTCAAGGCGGTCATTTATTATCAACGGTACTTTATACGGTTCTAAAAGTTTTTTAATTTTCACGGCTTCTTCTACGAACAAACGGGTGGAAATTTCTTTTTCACGCAGTTGCACACAAGCAACACCGCCTTTAACCGCATTGATAACAACTTCTTCTAAAGGTCTTTTACCGCACAGACCACGATCGGTTACGAGATATAATCCGCGCATAGCTAATTCTCAACCTTCAAACGTTTAGCAATGTCATCTTGCGAAATACGATACAGACAATCCAAAAAATGCAGTTGCAGACTGCCCGGACCTGTGACAGCAGCGGTTGCCATTTCTCCGGCAATGCCCATAACCGCCATAGCTTTAACCGTCGCAGCAAAAGAATTCTTTTCCACCGCAGCAAAGGCACCGCACAAAGCTGACGCCGTACAACCTAATCCGGTAACTTTTGTCATCAATGAATGACCATTTCTAACTTTCATAATTCTTTCTTTACTGACCACGTAATCAGTTGCTCCGCTGACACAGACAACACATTTGTGCATTTCACTTAATCTTCGCGCTATTTCAATTGCCGCTTCTGAAGATGACGCGCTGTCCACACCTCTCGTCCTGGATTTGTCGTCATAGAGAGCCGCAATTTCCGAAGCATTACCCCGTATGATCGTCGGCGGTTCATCACCAATAAGTTCTCTGGCTGTTTTGGTGCGATAGGCGGTTGCTCCGGCGCCGACCGGATCCAGAATAACGGGAATGCCTTTTTTTCTGGCCTGGTTGACAGCTTTAAACATGGAATATATCCAATGTTCGCTCAATGTGCCTATATTAATGACCAGAGCGGAGGAGATATTGACCATTTCTTCTACTTCCTCTTTCGCATGTGCCATAACCGGAGAAGCGCCTATAGCGAGCAGGGCATTGGCTGTATTATTCATGACCACGTAATTGGTTATGTTATGTACTACCGGTGCCTGACTACGGATTGATTCGATTGACTTGTAAATTTCCTGAGCTGTCATTTTCATAATTCCTTCCTTACTAAAACTAGAATAACCCTTTCCGTTTTATCTGTCCAGAAAGGGTTATGAATGAAACAGCATCTTATCCCTCCGCTGGCATTATCCAGATCAGGTTCAACGGGTATAATCTCAGATCCGGCATGTACCGGACCACCCCTTTTTTTTATTATCTATCAACATAATTACATTTCGTCAACCGGCTTTAACGAATATTTCTTGACTAAGGTCATCCTTTATCTATATGACTAAAACACCCGTAAAAAAAGTTGAGCCCATGAAAATAATAACACCCAGAAACCTATTTATTGTTCTTTGCTCATTGTTTCCAGTTTTTCTTATTGAGATTAATGCGAATGCAACGGAACTGCAGCCCGCGTCCTTTCATTCATATCTGCGGCAGGGAATTGACAAAGCTTTCAATCTGGAAACAGCCGACGCTTATGCCTGCATCAAAAAGGCTGTAGAACTCGAGCCGGAAAATCCTACCGGATACGCTTTTCTCGCAGTCCTTCACTGGTTTTTTTCTGAAATGAGCTTTAATACAAAGGATCGAGATGCAAATCAGGAGGCTATGCTAAATTATGCAAAGGAGTCTTTCGCCAAAGGTGAAAAAAGGATCAAAACTAATCCTCAGGACAATCAGGCTTACTTTGCCATAGCTTTGGCTAAAATTATTAAAATTCATTGGGCAATTAATCAAAAACATTATTTCATTCTGGCGCAGGAAACTTCAAACATATGGGATTATTTGGAAAAAGCAAAAGGAGTGAATGGGAACCAAAATTATGACACTTATTTCCTAATGGGTTTATTCCATTATCATCTCAAACATGTCTCTGGCATCATTCGTTTCCTTTCTTCATCGCTTATTGTTCCCGGAAGTCATCAGAAAGGGCTTCAGGAACTGGAATTGGCAGCAAAAAAGGGGTTTTTGCTCAAGGAACTGGCGCAGGCCGAACTATCTTCAGATTATTTGAATTTTGAAAAACAACCAGCGAAGGCATTACCTTTTGTCCGGGAATTAAACAAAAGATTCCCTAATAATTATAATTTTCTGTTCGCGCTAAGCAGTACTTTGGCCGATCTTCACCGATTTGAGGAGGCATCCGATATAGCAAGACAAATTGAGAAAAATATTCAGGCGTGTGTTCCTCCCTTTGTTCCCCAACTTCAATCCCGCTACAATCAATTAATGGGAAGAATTTATTTCAATCAGGGAGAGTATGATCGTTCCATTGAATATTTTCAAAATGCTTTAAAGGATGTTTCATTTTACAACGCACGGGTTAGAGTCTGGGCCCTTGTACGCCTGGGAATGATTCACGACATCCGCAAACAAAGGAATATGGCTGAAGAATGTTATTATAAGGCACTGGAAGTAGAAGGTGGAGAAGGCGCCGCCAGGATAGAAGCCAAAAAATATTTGATAACGCCTTACACATCACCACCTAAACTTTAATCTCTGTTAAAAGAGGCTTAAATTTATAATCAGGTTTATGAAAAAATATATTATTTTAACTGTCTCTGTATTAATTCAAATATGTCTGGGCGTAGGTTATTCCTGGAGCACTTTTGTCCCCGCTTTAAAACAGTCCTTTGGTATTTCCATTACACAAACACAAACTATTTTTGGCATTGGTTCTCTTATAATTACCTTGTGCATTTTTGCTGGAGGCCGCATTCAGGATCGTTTTGGTCCACGAATTCCTGTCTTCATAGGCGGTATTATCATGGGCAGCAGCTATCTGTTGGCCGGCTATTCCAGCGGATCATACCACGCCCTGCTTTCACTCATCGGCTTTTGCGCTGCTATTGGTGTAGGTATCTGTTATGTTTGCCCCATCGTTTGCTCGGTAAAATGGTTTCCCCGACATAGAAGTCTGGCAACCGGTATAGTCGTTGCCGGATACGGAGGCAGCCCGATTATTATCTCTTTAATCGCCGAATATTTATTGGCTCATCAGGTAAACGTGCTGACCATATTTAAATATCTGGGATTAGTCTTTTTAGTCATTGTACCTCTCGCAGCCATGTTTTTACAGAATCCGCCTCAGGAAAAAGATTACAAATCGACAACCGCTGATATCAGAACAATCGAACTTCTTAAAGACCGTAACTTCTGGGGGCTTTTATGCGGTATCTTCCCCTGCCTGTGTATTGGATTAATGACTATCGGCAATATCAAGCCATTTGGTCTTTCTTTAAACTTGAGTTTAATTGTCACTGGAACAGCTGTCAGTCTTCTGGCACTCTCCAATGCTGTAGGTAGAATAGGGTGGGGAGTTTTAGGCGGCCTTCTGGAGGGGAAAAAAGCAATACTTTTATCATTGATCAGCACAGCCATTGTTTGCCTTGCCGCGGCTTTCGCAGTTAATAATGACCTGACTTTCTTTTTCTTCGTGGTGTTCGCCGGGGTTAATTATGGAGCCTGTCTAGTTCTTTATGCAGCTGAAATTGCCAACCACTACGGAACGGAAAAAATGGGAACAATATATTCCACTCTTTTTCTCTCCAATGCAGTCGCCGGATTTGTAGCTCCTCCTCTGGCCGGGATAATTTTCGATAACACAGGGTCTTATAAGCTTGCCTTTCTTATTTTCGGCGTTCTGGCTTTCATTTCAATATTCTTATTTTACTTTATATATCAGCCGAAAAAACAAGACGTATAAAATAGCTTATAAATACATTTTCAAAATTAAGTATATTCGTTTGCTTATAAATACACGAAAGTTTTTTTATTTCTTGCTTTCATTTACTCACAAAATAATTGTTTTCATGTTATAATGTAACCTAACAAAATAAACCTTCACCAAAGAGGTAATAATGGCCGAGCCACTTACCAGAAAAAAAACGGTCTTTCTTATACGCCTTGCAGTCATAGTCATAACTTCTTATTTCATCATTCTTTCACCTTCCACCGGCAAGCAATGGGGAAATTATGGCTATATTTTTATTGCGGCTTACCTGTTGACGAATTTGATTGTCGCCTACATTCCGGATAGATATTTCTATGATGATAAGATTTTTTACGGATTTATTTTATCTGACAGCATATTGCTGCCGGCAGGAATTTATGTTTCCGGATATATAGGGTCAGAATTATATCTGATGTTTTTTTTCATCATTTCACTGACAACCATGAGTTCCAATTTCGGATACCTGATGATAAACACTCTCTTCTATTCTTTCGTCTATGGCTGGTTGTTATATCAAAGAGGACTGTTGACCGGTCCTGACGCAATAAGTTATTTGATCCAGATTCCGTTCATCATTATTATCGCTGTTTTTTATGGATTCCTCATAACAACGCGGTTGAAAGACAAAGACATTCGAATTATTGAAGCAAGAGAAAGATACGAAAAAATTGTCCAGGCTACCGATGTTTTAATGTGTATTGTCGATTATGACGGAAAGTTTTTATTTGCCAACCAGAAATTAGTTAAATTTTACGGATATCAGGATGAAAATAATCTTCTGGGCTTAACGATTTCAAAGCTTTATAATGAAGATGAAGCTGAAACAGAAAAAACATTGAATTATGTAAGATCGGTCTACAAGAATAATGAAACGGTGCATTATGAATCCTATGATAAAAATCATGGTAAGTGGTTCGCTCACACTTTAAGTCCGATAAGGGATCCATCGACCAGCGATGTTTTCGAAGTCTGTATAATTTCAAAAGACATCACCGACATAATGGAAAAAGAACAAAAATTAAACGAAACAGTCGAATTATTGCGGAGAACACGGGACCAATTAATACAAAAAGACAAAATGGCTGCTCTGGGAAGAATGGCGTCCAGTATTGCACACGAAATCAGGAATCCTCTGGAGATCATCTATATGGGGGTAGATGATCTGGAAAACAACCTTCCACCTGACAATCAACAGATTCAGGACTCTATAGAAAAAATTATTAAGGCTGCTGATAGGGCAGATAACATAATTAAGAATGTTTTGTCATTTGCCAGACAATCGTCATACAAGATCACCCGAATTCCCCTTTATCCGTTACTTAACAATGTTCTGGCACTTGCGGAAAAAACAATTCAAAAAAACGGTATTATCGTGCAACGCAATTACGGTAACGATTCGCTGGAAGTGGCAGGTGATAACAACATGCTGGAACAAGTATTTTTAAACCTTGTCAATAATGCGATTGATGCCATGAAAGAGAGCAAGGAAAAGAAATTGACGGTTCGCGCCTATAAACAATTAGTCACTGACATAGGTTATAAAACCGGCCCCTTACCGGATGATTTTTTCAGCATCGGGCATGAAATGATTGTTGTGGAAATATCAGATACCGGAAAAGGAATCGCAAAGGAAGACATGACGAAAATATTTGAACCGTTTTTTACGACTAAGCCCGCTAATGAAGGAACAGGACTGGGCTTGAGCATTGCCCACATGATCATGGACAGACTAATCGGCACTATTGATGTCGAAAGCACTGAAAACAAAGGAACTACTTTTTTTGTAAAACTTCAGCCCAAAATTAAAACAACTAATACAGCGGGGGTGTAATTTGTCAGAAAAAATAAGGGTGTTGATCATTGATGATGAAGTTGATTTTTGTTATTTCGTTCAGAAAAACCTTACGCGTGACGGAAGGTTTAATATATTAGTTGCGACAAACGGCAAAGACGGAATAGAACTGGCTGAAAATGAAATACCGGATATTATCCTGCTTGATCTCTTCATGCCGGACATGCCCGGCGAGGATGTTGCGGCTGCCTTACAAGAAAATATCACTACAGCGGGCATTCCCATTCTTTTTGTTACGGCGCTGGCAACGAATGACGATATCGTAAACCATGACGAAAATAAAATAGGGAACAATTATATAATGCCCAAACCGGTACGTACAAAAATACTTATAGAGACTATCCTGGATATTCTGGGGAAGGTGTGAACTAAGGGGCTGTTTTTCAGCGTATCCAATGCGTCAAACTTTTAATAATTTGCGTTAATCTCAGTAGTGACTGGATATCTTCGTCTTCCCTTTAAAAATACGGTAAACAAAAATTGTATAGACAACCACTACCGGCATTCCGACCAAAGCTATTACACTCATCAGTTTAAGCGTTTGCAGTCCGGTGGAGCTGTTGTAAATTGTTATGTTCAAAAGTTGATCATTGCTTGCCCTGATTAAATTCGGAAAATGAACCGCCACTACAACAAGCCATAGCCCGATGAAAGCAAATGAAGATTCCCAAAACGGTGCAGAGTCATGTCTCTTTTTAATGGAAAATAAAATCTCCGTAAGCCATAACAATGTGCATAAAATTGCCACATAGAATAACCAATGGTAAAGGATATCTTGAAAGGTAAAGGCAATGGTAATAAAATACGTTGTTGCGGTTACAAAATTAACAAGGGTAATAATCTTCGCAGTGCGAAAAGCCCTTTCCTGTAATTTTCCATCTGTTTTCATTACGGCGTAAGTGGCGCCCTGTAGAAGAATGGCAAAAAATCCGGTGACACCGAATAAAAGCGGTACCGGCCGAAGCATCGTAAAGAAGTTTCCGGTAAATTCCATTTTATTATCCAACGGCACGCCGTAAACTACATTACCCAGCGCCACACCGAACAATAAAGCCGCCAGAGAGCTGCCGGCAAAGAAAGCTTTTTCCCAAACGAAAGCCCGCCCTTCATCATAGGCACGAAACTCCATCGAAACAGCCCGGAAAATCAGGGCAAATAAAACCATCATCATTGCGATATAAAATCCGGAAAAGGCTGTCGCGTAGGCATGAGGGAAAGCCGCAAATAAAGCACCGCCGCCGGTGATCAGCCAGACTTCGTTGCCGTCCCAGACCGGACCTATAGAATTTATTAGTATGTCTTTTTCTTCTTTTGTTTTTCCGAGAAAAGGCAGTAGCGCACCGATGCCCAGGTCAAACCCATCCAGAAGTGAATAGCCAACAAACAATATAACAATTAGAAAAAACCAGAGCACTTGAAAATTCTGTATGTTTTCCATCTATCCCTCCGACAATTAACTTTTAAATAATGTAATATTAATTAATCTTCATCTTTGTCATTACCTAGCTCGGAGACTGTGTCACAATTAGCAAA
>AWGX01000450.1 GCA_000495415.1 Smithella sp. ME-1
AAGTGCATTGAAATTTGTAAGTCGTAGAGAGTCTCAAATTTTAGAGGCGTAGCGCACAAAAATTTGTTGGACGAACTATCCAATAGTTGAAAAACTATTGGGAATAATCCCGCACAGCGGAGGGTACTATATAGTACCCGTGACTTCGGAAAAAAACCAGCCACAGGAAAAAGAGGCAAAGGTAAATGATAGGAATTTCCAAATTATATTGCGGCGCTGTTGAGCCATCCGATGTTTTGCGCTACAACCGCAAATCGGGTGATCTGCCTTCGCACCTCCTGCAATTTTCGGCGGACAAAAAACCGGTGGTCGTCTGGAACATGACGCGCCGCTGCAATTTAAAATGCATTCACTGCTATTCCAATTCCGCCGATATAGATTATCCCGACGAGCTGACCACTGAGGAAGGTAAACAACTGATTGACGATCTGGCAGTTTTTGGTTCACCGGTGATTCTCTTTTCCGGTGGCGAGCCGCTACTTCGAAAAGATTTGTTGGAACTTGCGCGATACGCCACAAACAAAGGAATGCGGGCGGTTATTTCCACCAACGGCACCTTGATCACCAAGGAGATTGCAGCCAAACTCCAGAAGATAGGACTCTCTTATGTAGGAGTAAGCCTTGATGGTCTGGAAAAAACGCACGACCGTTTTCGCGGGAAGAAGGGCGCGTTTGCCGCGGCCATCAAGGGAATCCGCAACTGCCGCGATGCGGGAATCAAGGTGGGTATCCGTTTTACGGTCAACAAGCATAATCTGGCCGATGTGCCGGATATGTTCGAACTGCTGAGAAAAGAAAAGATTGAAAGAATGTGTTTTTATCATCTGGTTTATACCGGCCGCGGTTCCAAACTTCGTGAGGAGGATTTAACGCATAAGGAAACCCGCAAGCTGATTGATTTGATTGCCTCTGAAACCAAAAAGATGTTTGACGAAGGCCTCTCTCCCGAAATTCTTACCGTGGATAATCACGCCGACGGTCCGTATCTGTATCTGAAAATGAAAAAAGAAAATCCCGAACGCGCCAAGGAAATTCTGGAACTGCTGGAGATGAATGAAGGCAATTCATCCGGCCTGGGTATAGGTTGTGTGAGCTGGGACGGCGAGGTTTATCCCGATCAGTTCTGGCGCAATCAGTCTTTGGGGAATGTTCGCCAGAGGCCTTTCAGCGAAATCTGGATGGATGAGAAGAATGAATTGCTGATGAAATTAAAAGATAAAAAGAAACATGTGCATGGCCGTTGCGCAGGATGCCTGTGGCTGAAAGTCTGCGCCGGCAATTTCCGTGCCCGGGCAGAATCGGGGGGAGATCTCTGGGGGCCTGATCCTGCCTGTTATCTGACAGACGAAGAAATATGTGGAGCCCCTTCGATATGAAAAAAGTGTCGTGATTAAAGTACGATGTCATTCCGAGCGAATGCGAGGAATCTTAAAGATTTCTCCCT
>AWGX01000451.1 GCA_000495415.1 Smithella sp. ME-1
GGCTATGAGGCGTTAATCGATACGTCCGGTTCAGATCAGGGGAAAATCACTATTTCCGTTGGCGGAATGACCTGTGCAGCCTGTGTGCGGCGTGTGGAAAACGCGCTGAATTCAGTTGACGGTGTGTTGGAAACCAGTGTCAATTTAGCAACAGGCCGTGCCACAGTCATCCATTCGGCAAAATGGGGCGGCCTTACGGAACTGGAAAAAGTTGT
>AWGX01000452.1 GCA_000495415.1 Smithella sp. ME-1
TTTCATAATTATTTCTACCGAACTTTTTACCGGACTCGGTTTACCGGCAAAACGATCATATTTCAGCACAAGTTGTTTAGCTGCCTCGATGGAAGCAAGCTTACGCATGATTGGATCGGCTTCGGCCGCCATTCGGTCCTTGATTATATCCGTACCCTCCTCCTTTATTTGAGCCGCTCCGTCTTTCAATTGACGCGACCCTTCTTCGAGTTTTTTGGCGCCATCAATCATTTGCCGGGAGCCGTCATGAAGTTTCGTAATGCCGTCCGTTGTAACTTTTATGCCTGGAAACTCCTTAACCGGCGGTGCGTCCTTGCCTTGTTCTTTCAGAAAAACAAGAATTTCATCCGAAAACGGACCACCCTGAGTGGCGAGCGTAAGCAGCTCTCTCTGAATATCAAGGTAATGTCTGGCCTTAGTTGCTCCACCGGATATAAATGGGATTTTTGTCATGGTCGTCATTTTCTCACAAATGCCCTCGTTAATCTTAATGGCGCCATTGATAATTTCCATTTGCGCATTAGAAGCCTGAATGAGCTTGCCTGTACCTTCAGTTACCTGCGTTAAAGCATCAAGCATTTGTTGTTGTCCGTCGTTAAGTTGATTAGCTCCGTTTTTCAGTTTGACTAAATTGGAACCAACCTGATCCACGCCGTCATAAATCTGATTGAGTTTGGACTCGATATCCATATCCGGCAGTGGTGGAAATTTAGGAATGATGGAAAAAAGAATTGACGGAATTCTGGCGTTTTGAATGTCAGCGCTGAGTCTGACAGTCGCGTCGGGATAAGGGAAGCTGATCCAATTCATTTTCATGGTGCGTCCGACAACGACAAAAGCTCCTTCCGGAGCCATAACATTATTGAATTGCTCGATATCCAGATCAGTACTGACCATTACAATAAAGGGAACCGGGATTTTTTCCGTGGCAACTTTTGTTTTGCCTGTACCGATTTCTTTATATTTAAATTCCTTAAGAAAACTGGTTTTATTTTTCAGGTCGATAATCATCTCCAGTTTACCGCTTTTACCGTTTATCATATTGCGTTTTACCGACTTACCGTTTAACCGGTACCGGATGTCGACTGTTACCGGCAGATTTTTGGTGGTAGTGCCGCTGTAGAATATATCTCTAACCGGTTCAGCAAATGTGAGTTTGCCATCCGGCGACAGGCGTGGAGTATCCGTGCCCCGTACATTTCTAACGTTCTTACTAACTGTTATATCCTGAGACGGACTTTTATTATCCGTACGTAACCAGGTAACTACCTCCGTATTTATTACTTTACCCTGATCATCTAAGGTTACATAAACCGTCTCATTGCGGGATATTGTACGGGCCAATACATTTAAACTAAAACTAAAAAAGATGAAAATGATTATCAGAATCGTTATGTTCTTTTTCACGATTTACTCCTTTATAACTTTTCTCCAGCCTAAACTGGTGGTACGAATAAGCTTGTCGCAGACTATAATTACACCCGGCAGAAGGATGAGAACTACAGCCACTGATATAAGAGCACCGCGGCCAATCAAGAGCGCCAGGGACTTGAACATTTCGATATCGCTGATGAAAACCATGCCAATAGTGGAACAGAACAGACACAAACCGGAGCCAAAGATGGCGGGAGCCGTTCCCAAAAGACTCTTTTGCATAGCGTCATTGGGTAGCAAAAGGTGTCTCTCCTCCCTGTAGCGCGCAATCAGAAATATAGCGTAATTAACGCATGATCCAAGTTGGATCGATGACAGGGATGCCAGGGTAATATATGGTATAACGTTGCCGTTGACATAGGTAATCGTCAAATTCAGGAAAATAGCCAGCAGGATACCGGCCATCAGAATGAAGGGAATGGATACTGAAGTAAGCATGACCGCAATGATGAAGCCAACCATGATCAGCCCCATTAGATCAACCCTGACCAGATCGGTAACGGACATGTCCGTCATGTCTTTGCACGTGGCCATCACTCCGGAAACATAGGCGCCGGTAATTTTCTGTTGTTGAATAATATTTCGAATGTTTTGGATTAGATCATTGCCTTCTTTTGATCCGGACAAGACATTGACCCTGACTATAGCCCGCGTATACTCACCATGCGTAAATCGTTCACGGGCCTGCGGGGGTATAAATGAGTCCGGAATAGCCGGATCAGCCAGGCTTTCCAGTGCAATGGCCTGGATTACTCCGGGAAGTTTGTTTATATCATCAATGGCTTGCTTTTGCAGCCAGCGCGGAGTTTGGCGGGGGAAAAGGATGTCAATTATTTCCATAGAGCCCATAGCCTGCGAAATTTTAGGTACGGCCTGCATGGATTTGAGATCTTGCGGAGTAATGTCCTGAAGATTATAGGATAACTTTGTGTGATATCGGGCGTAACTCGCGGGTATAAAAAGAATGAGGAAGCAGACAAGCAACAACACGGGTCGTTTTAGCAGATTTTTGACCGCAGGCGTAAAGTACTGTTTGGCGATCTGTACATCACGCATTTTTATGTAGCGTTCGAAGGTCAGAATCAAGGCCGGAAGAATTGTAATGGTCGCCAGCAAACCAAGGAATACGCCCTTGGCCATCACCAGACCTATATCCAAACCGATCCGCATCTGCATGAAGGTCAGGGCCAGAAAGCCCGCCATGGTAGCCATGGCGCAGGGAATGATGGCCATAGCCGTCTTCTCAATGGCCGTGGCCATGGCCGCAGGCTTGTTCATCTTCAGGCATTCTTCACGGAAACGATGCATCAGGAATATGGAGAAATCAATGGTCACACCCAACTGGACTACCGGGGCAAAAGAATAAGTGGAAACCGATATGGAACCAAGGAAAAAATTGGTGCCTTGATTATACAGGATGGCCAACCCCATGGAAGAGAGGAACAGGAGGGATACGACGAACGATCCCGTCGCCATCCAGATCACGATCAGTGTAAGAATCGTGGCTATTGCCATGCACTTGGGCACCTGTTCATTAACAAGAATTTTATCCTCATAGACAAAAACCGGCATGCCGGTAAAAAAATGTTCGCCGTCCACACCTTTCAGGTAGGATTTGATCCTTACGACAGTGTCCTGAGCAGCAGCGGTTTTGGCCGGGTCGATAAACGACAGGTGCAGCAAGGCATAATCACCTTTCTTATACAAGCCCATTACTTCCGGCGGAATGAAGACATCCGGCACAGAAGGGTCCACTAAATCACTCAACCACGTGACATTCTCGACACCCTGAATAGCTGCCAGGTCATTCTTGATCTTTAAAATTTGCGAAGTCTGTTTGGTTTTGATCAGGATATAAGCCGTGTTGGCCGCCTTGAACTCCTGCCCCATGATATTCTGACCTTTAACGGACTCAACGTTTTGGGGCATGTAGGAAAGAATGTCATAGTTAACCGGGGTAAAAATCGCTCCCACGGCAGACAAAATCGCTAAAACTGCCGCAATCGCAAGAACTATACGCGGATTTGCTATTACCAGAGCGGTAATTTTTTTCATACGATTTCCTTTCCTTCATCCAATTAGGATAACGGATACCCATAAGGCTTCATGAATCATCTTTCCGGTCCAGGCCTGTCAGAGTTCACTATCGTATTTATTTTTCCAAAACGAGTTACTTAATGAAATTGACCAATTTAGATGGGACGGTAGAAGAGCGAATCCTGAAAGCTGACAAGTTGTTATGTCTGGCCTTGCCACACAGTCAGTTATTTAATATCATCGTCTGAATCGTCATCATCGATACGTACATTTTATTTTTCCGCAACATTTCGCTGATCCCTTCGTGGTAATAACTTCAATTGATGCGGTGTCGTATATCAGTCGTCTTTTATATTTTCTAGTGCTAAGTAACTTATTTATGGATGTTTCTTTATATTTATCCACCACACAAGAGTCAAGGGTTATTTTTATCGTAATGAACAACGTTGATTGTGCAAATTATCCGAATTGTAAAAAAGAGTCAATGACATGAACGGACATTT
>AWGX01000453.1 GCA_000495415.1 Smithella sp. ME-1
TGGCTAAAAATAGATCCTTTAATACTGCTTCATTTTTTGATTAATGTGGAAAGGATAAACAATATATTCAGCAAATATTTTGATTCTTCAATTAAGATTATTTATTAAATTTCGCAAACAACCAGAACGGCATACCAACCGGATTAAGTTTTGTATACTTTTGTCTACACGAAATATAATACTCAAGAGTTTTTATCGATTCCTCAGGTGTATCGACAAATTCCACGC
>AWGX01000454.1 GCA_000495415.1 Smithella sp. ME-1
CTTTATTCCTTCTTCCATCAGTTGGTCTCTGGCCGGACTTACTTCCTCTGCCAGCAAAGAACTGACTGTAGAAGACGGCGACGCGCTTGTAAAAAAAATGTCTTCCTTTGCGTTAGCCAGATTTCAGGAAAATTATGACGCGGTAATTCTGGGACACAGTCATGTTCCAAGTTTAAACAATTACACTATCGAGGGGAAGAAAAAAACTTTTGTAACGCTGGGCGACTGGATAAGCTACTATTCTTTTTTATA
>AWGX01000455.1 GCA_000495415.1 Smithella sp. ME-1
TTTTTGACAGATACAAAAGGCGGCGGAGTAATGAATTCGCTTTTGGAAGATTATGCACCGTGGTTCGGTTCTATCCCGCAACGAACGACAGGGGTCCTGGTTGCCGACCGCTCCGGCCGCGTTACGCCTTATGCCAGCTTCGCGATGGAGGACAGGGGCGAGATGATTGTGGAAATCGGCACGGAAGTTTATGGCGGAATGGTAGTAGGAGAGCGCAACCGTACAGGCGATATGGATGTCAATATCACTAAGGAAAAGAAGTTGACGAATATGCGCGCATCCACGTCCGATGCCACGATAATTCTAAGGCCCCCGCGCGTTCTGTCTCTTGATCAGGCCATCGAATTTATTTCTGAAAATGAGCTGGTGGAAGTAACTCCCCAAAGCGTACGCCTGCGGAAAATGGAATTGGACGCGACAAAACGTCTGCAGAAAAGCCGTAAAGAAGAATAATATCATTTTAAAATAAGTAAAAAAAGGAGGCTTTGTAAAAAGGCTAGAGGCAAGGCGCGCAAGGCATGAGGAGTGAGGCGTACTTTATGCGTACGCCGCAACGATGTCGTGACGCAGCGCAACGCAGCATATGGGTTTTTTACAAAGTCGATAATATGATCAGTGAGATTGAGAAAGATTTTTATCGAATAAGTTTACGCATGCCTTACCGTTTAAGACATGTGAACGCTTATCTGTTTGCTCACGATAAGGAACTCGCACTTTTTGACACAGGCTTAAACATGGCCGGATCTTATGAAATACTCAAAAAAGATTTGACCGATGCCGGATTGAACATCAACAACATCAAACATGTTTTTCTGACTCATGCACATACCGATCATTGCAGTATGGCCGGTCATCTGCAAAAAAATAGTGGAGCAAAAATTTATCTTTCCAAAGCCGCTGCCGAAGAATACGGACATTTTCGTCAACCGGAGGCAGCAATAAAACAATTAAGAAAATATTATTTGCAGCAGGGTATGTCTAGTCATCAAATCGATCTCATCATCGAAGAATATAAGTATATACGGGACATAATCATAGCATTTAATACCGATTATTATTTAAAGGACAATGAAGTTTTTGAATTTGGCAACTGGAAATTTGACGTTATTTTCACTCCCGGACACGCCGCTGGCCATGTCTGCTTTTTTTTCAGAGAAAAAGGCTTCCTGCTGGCCGGTGATCATATTTTGCCTTTTATAGCACCCATTCTCAGTCCCGACATATTCAATGATAATTTTCGCCCTCTGACAGCTTATCTTAATTCTCTAAACGCTATCGGGAATTTGCCCATTTCCACTGTTTATCCTGGACACGGTAATCCTTTTGTCGATTTAAATGAAAGAATTGCCGAGATACAAAAACATCACCAGAAAAGAAAAAATATTGTCCTTAATCATGTGGACTCTCAGCCCAGGACGACCTATGATATTTCCCACAAAATGATTAATTCCACTCTTTCTGATTTCGATAAATTTTTAATTCTGAACGAAACCCTGATATATTTAAAGGAATTAAAAGCTGAAGGCGTAATAAGTGAAGACATCGTTGACAATGTTCTGATTCACACCAGGGATTGATGATAATTGTTGACAGATATTTAATAATGATTAATATACGCCGCCTGATTAAACAGGTATGTTTGGAGATATTTTAATTTGAGCAAATACCTACAAAAAGAAATCGACCGTCGCCGCACATTCGGTATCATCAGCCATCCCGATGCGGGCAAAACCACGCTCACGGAAAAGCTTCTGCTTTTCGGCGGAGCCATTCAGATGGCCGGAGCGGTCAAGGCACGCAAAGCCTCCAAGCACGCCTTAAGCGACTGGATGGCCATTGAAAAAGACCGCGGCATTTCTGTAACATCGTCGGTCATGAAATTCGAATACGCGGACTGCGAAATCAATCTTCTGGACACACCCGGCCATCAGGATTTTTCGGAAGATACTTACCGCGTACTCACCGCAGTGGACAGCGCGCTGATGGTGATTGACGGCGCCAAAGGTGTGGAGACGCAAACCCAGAAGCTGATGGACGTCTGCCGTTTGCGCAACACACCAATTATAACTTTTATCAATAAGCTGGACAGAGATTGTCTGCCGCCGCTGGAAATACTTTCGGATATTGAAGATAAATTGCAGAT